>NZ_MAQZ01000003.1:0-203939 GCF_001756285.1 Frankia sp. CgMI4 | reverse complement strand
GTCGCGGACCATTTTGACCAGCACCCGGACGCGAAGATCCTGCTGTCCCAGCCCGGCCTGGGACCGGTCCTCGCGGCCCGGGTGCTCGCCGAGTTCGGTGACGACCCGACGCGCTACGCCGACGCGAAGGCACGGAAGAACTACGCCGGCACGAGCCCGATCACCCGCGCCTCCGGGAAGAAGAAGACGGTCCTGGCCCGCTACGCACGCAACAACCGGCTCGCCGACGCGCTACATCAGCAGGCGCTCTCGGCCCTGAGCGCATCCCCGGGCGCCCGGTCGTACTACGACGCGATCCGCGCGCGCGGCACGTCGCACCACGCCGCGCTGCGCCAGCTCGGCAACCGGCTCGTCGGAATCCTGCACGGCTGCCTCAAGACCCACACCCCCTACAGTGAGGCAACCGCATGGACACAGAAAGCAACACTCGACGTCGCCGCTTGACAACGAAAACCATGGGATGTCTGACCTGCCCCGCCAGGCACGTGGCCGGTTCAGCGCGGGCTGACGTGGTTCAACCAGCGCACCAGCGGGGCGGCGCCGTCCCGGGCCAGGTCGATCACGGTCGCGGTGTCCCGTAGCGCGCGGGCGACGAGCACCCCGGCGACYGCGACCGGGCCGGGATGCCGGCTCGCGAGGTACGCGAAGTCGCCGTCGCCTGTTACCAGCAGCAACGGCGCCTCGTCGCTGCGGTAGGCACCCGCGAGCGCGAGGTCCGCGCGCTGCCAGCCCTCGGCAGCCACCAGCCGGCACTGCGCCGGCCAGCGCACCGCCGCCAACCTCCCGGCCGCGCCCGCGGCCGTCACCGCGCACCCGTAGCCGCCGACGATCCGCATCGTCACCGTCATCCACCGGGCCGCGAGATTGTCCGCGTCCGCCAGGACCTGCACCACAAACCCAGGACCATAGCCAGCGGCCGGCGGCACGGGACGTGCATGGCCGCATACGGTGGACAAGCCCGCGCGCCGGCTACACCTCAACCGCCGTTCCACCGCCAAGGAATCTGGAACGGAAATTCCCCGGACCCTGCTGGAGGCCGCGATGAACGACGCCACCTGGAGCCTGGTGACCGACGTCGTGGACCGCGTCCAGCAGTCCATCCGGATGACCGACTATCCGGCGATCGTCATCCTCGACGGGGACCGCCGCCAGATCCTGTCCGACTATGACTACGTCCAGAGTGAGACCGCTCGGACCGGCTTCGAGACCCGTGCGGCCGAGCTCGCCCGCACCCTGCACGCCCGCCGGTTCACCTTCGCCGTCCCGCAGATCATCGAGACGGTCCCTGGCAGCCTCGAAGCCCACGCGTTCTCCGTCCGGCCCCTGCGTGACGGCGAGCAGGAGAGCGTGGTCTGGACGGCCTACGACGCCGACGACGGCGTCGACTACGGCTGGGCCCCCTACACCCGCCGGCCAGGCGGCCAGCCCGTCTTCGACGAGCCCACCACGTTTCACCTGCGGGCCCTGTCCACCGACGGCTTCCCCGGCGTCCGTCTGCTCCGCCTTCTCACCGACGACGAGTAGGCCAGCTGAGTAGRCCAGCGCCCGCCTGGCCTTGTCCCGGGGCCGCCCACCGGGCGTTCCCGGGCCGCCGGCCTCGGCCGGCTCGCCCTCCGCGCGTTCGCTRAGCGGCCAGCGCGCTCCCGGACGACGCGAGCCGGCGAGCGGCTGTGCCCCGCCCGCCAGCCAGGCGCGCTGGGAGCCCACGTCCCAGCGTGTGCGAGCGGGCGTCCTCTGCCGCTGTCTCTGAGCCGCTGCCCATCTTCCCGGTCCGCATGCCGCCGACCGCCCGCAGGGTGGGCGCCGATGTCGGCGACACCGCCTCCCGGTCCTCGTTGTGCGCCGGGCACCGGGTCGCGCTCGCACGGCGACGCATCGCGGGGGCCGGCGTCCGCCACCTGCGCTAACTCTCGGAGATCTCCATGCCAGCATCTGACGACTTTCCGCTACCAGATGGGTACACGACGCTTCGAGTCTCTTCGCGTACCCGGCTCGTCCATTGCACGCTCCCCGATGCGGAGGTAACCCTCTGCGTTCGCAGGTTCGGCGAGCGGACGCTGTCCCCGGACCGGACTGGCCCCGCCGCAGCCGTGTGTGAGCGCTGTGCAAGCGTGGCGGCCCTGCACCCGCTCGACCGGGCCCCGCCGGGCTACGGCCTGACCGCCGTATCGACAGGTCCCGGCCTGGTCACCGCCACCGACCCCGCCGGGCGCACGATCGGCGCCGCKGGCACTGTCCCACAGGCCCACTTCGACGCCTGGTGCCATGCCCACGCCGTCGCGCTTGCGACCGCGCGCCTGCGCCGAGACAGCCGGCGTCGGGGCTCGGCCGACCGCGAGGTGTGGCGGGTTCTCCTCGCCACCCCGACAGGTCGCTGGCGGCCCGCCGGCACGATCCGCACCCGGGACGACGGCTTCCTCGCTGACCTCGACGACACCGAGAACCACGTCCCCCGGCGGTTCCGTACCCGCCATCAGGCGCGCCGCTGGATTATCGAACACCGCGTCGTGCATGGCTGGCCCCACGCAGGATGGCTTGTCCTCGACGGCGTCCGTGTTCTACGCCGCGCTGGCAGCCGTCACGCCGCTACCCGCTGGCTGTGTGGCTACCACGCGACGTTCACCGGACTGCGCGCCACCGCCATCCGGCCGATCGACTGTGACGCCTACCAGCACCACTATCCCGACGGCAGCGTTTTCACCGTCGCCCGCGCCACCCGCGCCGCCGACCATGGCATTGACCCGACCGCCGCACCCCGATACCCCTACGACGATCTCCCCTTCGACGAGAGCGCGTCCACGTGCGCGAGCATCGTGGGCAGCCTGGACACGGTGGGCACCCATACCACCCGCGACGTGGCCAGCTGGCCGTAGGACTGCATTCCGCGCCGGTCCGCTCGCGCGGCTACCTCGAACCATCACTTGCGCCCTCCGCGAGGACCGTCCGCTGGGACGCCGGGACTCCGCGCCGCCGCACCCGTCTGGCCTCGCGCGTAGCCGGCAGCCGTCCCCCGCGCGGTCGGCGCCGCACGGCCCGACCGGCGGACTGATCACAGGCACGTGCGGTGCTCGGACGCACGCAGCCTGCCTCGAACCTGCCGCCGGTTCTTGGCCGCAGCCCGAGCGCCGCAATCCGGCCTTGGCACACGGACTCGGGGTCCCCCCGGCCCTTCCGGCGCCGTCRCTCCATCCCCACCCATCCGCAGGAGGGAAACCATGCCCACGACGAGTGAGAACCGCGCCTACGCCCGCGAGGTAGGCGCCCGACTGCGCACCATCCGCACCCAGCAGGGCCGTTCTCTCCAGCAGGTGGAGACCCTGTCCCGTGGCCGATGGAAGACCGCGGCGGTCGGCTCCTACGAGCGCGGCGACCGGATGATCAGCGTGGAGGGGCTCGCGGCGCTCGCCGACTTCTACGGCGTCCCCGCCCACGAGCTGCTGCCCGGCGGACGGCCTGACCCCCTCCCGCCGCGGGCGGCGCGCGTCGTGCTCAACCTGCCCGCCCTGGCCGGCGTGCCCGACGACGACGCCAGCCCGCTGCGCCGCTGGGTCGCCGAGATCCAGCGAGAACGCGGCGACTACGCCGGCCGGGTCCTCTCGATCCGCGAAGGGGACCTGCGCACCCTCGCGACCCTCTACACCCTCGACCGCAGCCAGCTGCTCGACAGGCTCCAGCAGTGGAAGGTGCTCGACCCGACGAGCGCCACCCCGGACCTCTCCGACACCGTCTGAACCTGGGCACCGTGATCCAGCCGGCAGCGCGTCCGCTGCCRTGCCCCCGCCATGCACGGCGGGAGGGGCGCGCAGACACGGACAACCTCCATGGCGCTTCCCCCGACGGAGATCCTTGGGCAAGGGTCGGGCCCGGCCGCAGGCTCACCCGTCTACTACCCGTGATCCCGTTGCCGTGGCCCACCGGCGGAATGCCCGTCGGTGAGCCACGGCCATCAGGGCAACCGCTGGCGGCTGCTCATCGCTGAGCAGTTCGGCCGCCACGCGCAGCCCTTTCGGGCCTACTCGTCGTCCTGTTCGTTGCGGTCGGCCGCCTCCTGCGCCCGCACGTCGAAGCCACTCTGCGCGGTGTCGGAGCACGGGTCCTGCAACGCTGCCTCGCTGATCCGGTCAGCTGCCTCGCGGTCCATCGGCGTCGACTTGCCCATTTCGCACTCCTTGCATCCTCCTGTCCCGGTGACGTCACGGGACCGACGTGCCCGGTCRCGTGCGGCACGGCCAGGCGATGCCCAGGGATACGGCAGCGCCACGACCCGGACGGCCGGATCGCCCTGCTGACGCCGCGAGCGGGCTCCGGGTTGGGCAGCAGCTCGGTGACGAGCCCGCGAGGAAAATGAATCCGAGAAATAGGCTATCGTGCTCGCCCGGACAGCGCTGGGCGAGCGCGCTGGAATGCTCCAGCCCGACGTTGCACCCCGTGCGAATAAATCGCACCCTACGTGCCCGGCCTGGTTGCCCCGAAATAGTCGTCCCCCTGCCACCTGTATGGGGCTATTTTCACTACTTTGCCCCGCCCTGGAGCGGTGATCATCTGGCCGTTTCCGATGTAGATCGCGACGTGGTGGATGTTGGTGGCGGTGCCGTAGTAGACGAGGTCGCCGATCTGGAGCGGTTCTCCCGGCGGGACCACGGGGCCGGCCTCATACTGGGTCTGAGCGGTGCGGGRCAGGTCGATCCCGGCGGCCAGGTAGGCGGCGCGGGTCAGGCCGGAGCAGTCGAAGCCGCCCTCGGCCGGGCCGTCTCCACCCCAGAGGTAGGGGATGCCGATCTGGCCCTGGGCGTAGAGGACGGCGGCGTAGCCGGCGTCGGACGGCGCGGTGTCGGCTCCGAAGCCGCTGGTCGAGCTGTACTGGGTGGCCTGGGTGACGACCTGCGCGACGTAGGCGTCCGAGTGGTTGTAGGCGAAGATCGCGCCGGTCAGGTCGGTGGCGACGTGGTTGTCGCAGAGGTAGGCCGCGGCGGCGTAGACGGCGTCCTGGGGGTTGTAGAGAGACGGCGGGTTCGCGCCGCCGGCCGGTAGCTGGTGGTGGGCGACGACGTCGGCGAACGTGGTGGCGAGGAACTGCATCGGCCCGCCGGCGCCGGCTTCGTTGACGCCGCTGACCACGCCCGGCAGCCGACTGCGACCATGATCAGATTCTTCTTTCCCGATGGCCGCCAGGGTCGTCCAGGACAGGCCGGGGCAGCTCGCGGCGGCCTGCATGTAGAGGTTCAGGTAGTCGGGCGGGATGTCGTCGAGCGCGGTCTGGCTGGGGCTGCCGCCGCTGGAGCAGCCGAGGAACCAGCCGACGACGGGCAGGCACAGGACGCGTTCGGCCACCCCAGCGGCGGCGGCCCCCATCATGACGATGAGCAGGACGACGGCGGCGACCGCGCCGGCGAGGTACTTGGTCGTGGCCGCTCACCCCCGGTACTTGGCGGGCGGCATCGGAGCAGGCGGGCGCAGGCCCGACCCGGCGGAGATGGCATCCGGCCGGTCCGACACCGGCGCGGGTGCCGGCAGACGGGGCCAGGCCCGGGGCAGCTGATCGAGGGTGAGCCGGCCGGGGCGGCTGGCGCCGAGCGGCAGCCAGCGGGCGAGGGCCGGGTCGAGCTGGTCGTCGGGCGGGGCGAGGGTGGCCGCGGTGGTCGCGACCGGGACGGTGTGCGGCTGGTCGAGCCCGGCAACGGCGTCGGCCAGCGCGCGGCGGGCGCGGGTCTCCCGGCCGATGGTGGGGAACCAGAACAGGACCGGGGTGGTGATGCCGGTCGCGGAGGCGAGCCGCCCATATTTGTCGATCTTCGCGGCGAGGCGGGCGTACGGCTCGGTGGCCCAGTCGAGTTCGAGGAACCATTCCAGGTCGCTGCCGCGGCTGGTCCACCGTCCGTAGGCGTCGGGACGGACGATGTCGCCGAACGCGGCCCGGGTGCGAGCCTCGGACCACCAGGCGGTGAGCGTGCCGGGCGGGTTGGGCTGTCGGGCGTGGGCGATGAGGTGGGTGAAGAAGCCGTTGACCGCGACGCGGTGGGCGAGCTGGGGCCAGTAGGCGACRCCGAGTGCCCGGTCGTGCCGGTAACCGGTCGCGGCCAGGTCGATGCCGTCTTCGGCGGCGAGGATCGCGGCGCCGGCAACGTCGCAGACATAGTGCGCCGGGGGCATGCCCTCGCCGAGGGGGCTCAGGGGTTGGAAGCGGTCGATGACACGCCAGCGGTAGAGCTGGAGGAGCCGCTCGTTGGCGGTGCGACGGTTGGTCCAGGCGGCGTGGACGAGCTGATGAGTGGTCAGGACCCGGTGTTCGTAAAGGAGCCGGGTGATCCAGCGGTCGCGGGGGCTGAGGTGAGGGGTGAGGTTCGCGAGATGGTTGGCGTCGGCGACGACGCGGGCGGCGGGACGCTGCGGGAGGCGTAGGGCGCGTTGCGGCAAGGGCTTGGCCATCGGGGACGCTCCTTCGAGGCGGCGGGGCGCCGTCAGGCGACGCGGCGCGGGTCGGCGGTCGGGCGCGGACCCGGACCGGCAGGGGAAGGTGCGGCGGGGGTGGCGGCGCGGCGGCGCAGGTCTCGGCGGATCTGGGCGGCGCGGCCGGGAACCGGCGGCGGCAGCTTTTCGGTCACGACCGTGAAGGCGGGGGCTTCTTCGCCGCCGACGACCAGGCGGGCGGCGGCATGGAACACGCCGAGGTTGGCGAGGTCGTGTTCGGCGAGCCGGGGCTCGGTGTGCCGGGCGAGCCGCTTCGCGTCCGCCGGGCTGACCGTAAAATAGATCTTGGAGCGGGCGTTGGCGCCGATGCTTTCTTCCAGGTGCCGAGGCAGCTGGGTGAGGTTCTGGTGCGCCAACGTGAGGGACAGCCGGTAGCCGCGGGCGGCGGCGAGCATGTCCTCCAACGCGTACGGAAGCGTGAGGAAATGGTGCGCCTCGTCCAAGTACAGGCTGGCGTCGGGCCTTTTCCCTTGGGGGRGGCGGGCGCGGCGGGTGGTGGCCTGCCAGACGGCGGAGACGACGATCGAGCCCATCAGGGCAGCGGTTTCGACGCCGAGGGCGTCCTGGGCGATGCGGACCAGGCACACCCCGCCGTCGTTCAGCACGGTGTCCATGTCGACGGTCGAGGGTCCGGCGGCGATCGCGGCCCGCACGAACGGCCGCAGCAGAAAGCCGCGCAGTTTGTTCATCAGTGGGGCGACGGCGTGGCCGCGTGCGGCGTCGGAGATGGATTCGTACCAGGTCCAGAAGCCGGCGAGGATGTCGTCGTTGATCTCGCCCAATGYCCGGTGCCGGTAGGCGGTGTCGGTGAGGAGTTTCGGTAGATCCGTGAGCACCGGGACGCCGGGTTGTGCGGCGAGGGTGAGCAGGCCGGCGCGGAAGATGTCCTCGGTGCGCGGCCCCCAACTGTCGGCGTAGACCCGGGAGAAGATCGAGACGAGGTTGTCGACGGCCCGGCCCCGGTCGGGCTGGTCGAGCGGGTTGAGGCAGGGTGGCCGGCTGTTCGATTCGGCGTCGAACAGGACGAGGCGGTCGAGGGCGTCGGTCGGGTAGCGGGCGAGGATGTCGATGATCTGGTCGCCCTTCGGGTCGACGTTGACCACCCCTCGACGGGCGGCGACGTCGTCGAGCGTCATGCGGGCGAGCAGTTCGGACTTGCCGGCGCCGGTCGCGCCGAGGACGTGCAGGTGATGCCGGGCGTCCGGGACCCGCAGACCGACCGGACGCGCACGCCCGGCATCGGTCCGCCCGAGCGGGCGCACATTCGGGCCGGGCCCGGCGACGCCAGGCGGCGGGGCGACCGCCTTCGCTCCGGCGCGTTGCAGGCCCGGGGTCGCCTCGTCGACCGGCAGGTGCGCCAGCGCGCCGAGCTCGGCGACCGAGAGCAGGTCGCCACGGCCGAACTGCCGGGTAGCGAGGACGGGCAGGGGACGGCGCAGCCGCACGCGGCGGTAGTAGTTGTGGTCGCCGTAGGCCGCGTAGGCGCTCGCGATCGCGTGCGCCCGTCCGCGCAGCTGGCTAGCGACCTGGGCGGCGGTGGTGTCGTCGGTGTGATCGTCGAGGATCGCGGCGATGGCGTAGCGGACACGGACCTCGTACTGGGCCCCGCGCTGTTTCGTGACGATGGCGCGGTCTTCCGCGGACAGGGCCAGCGACGTCTGCGGGTCGACCTTCACCGGGGTGGTAGCCGTCCGGCGGCGCTGCCGGGTGCGGCCAGTGCGGGGGGTGAGCAGGTCCAGCAGCCCGCCGATCAGGTGCGCGGAGCCGCCGGCGCGCAGCCGGCGGGCGGCCCGGCGGGACCGGGCGACGCGGCGGCCGGTGACCGGCCGGGCCAGGATCTGGACCGCCGCCCGTTGGTTGCGGGCGAGGCTGCCGGGCGCGCCGAGCAGGGCGCGGATCGGGTCGGCGTCGTGGTCGACCCGGATCGGGAGTGCTTCGGGGCGGGCGAGGCGCAGTTCGCCGCCGGCGGCGAGTAGCCGCCGGCCTGGCCGGGCCACGACGGGCAATGGTGCGCGGGCGGGCGTGGTGTGGGTATGCGCTCCGGGCCAGGCCGCCTCGACCGCGCGTTCGACGAAGCCGTCGGGCACGACGCCGGGCACCCACATCTGGATGCGCACCCCGTCGGCGGTGAACTGGTACTCCCACACGAGGTGCGGCTGGCCGATCAGGCGCCGCCAGCCGGGCCGGAGCAGGCCGAGCAGGTTCGCCCACAGCGCGCCCGCGCCCGCCGGGTCGACGGTGGGCGGGGCCAGCACGGTCACGAGGCGGGCGCCTGCGGYGAGCTGCTGCTGGTACCGGCGGCGCAGCCGCCGGCGCAAGGTAACCAGGCCGGCGGCGGTGAGGGTGAGCAGCGGGCCGGCGATGGGGCCCCACACCGCCACCCATCCCCGTAGCTGGCCGAAGATCTGGTGGAGGAAGCCCCACGGGTCCGTCAGATAGATCGTGAGCGGCGACGACGGCGTGGTGGTCGCCGCGGCGAGYAGATCCATGGTTACGATCTCCCTGCGGGATGGCGGTGCTGGTCAGGCGGCATCGAGGTAGATCTGGCCGTTGTCATCGGTCGGGTCGTCCGGCACGGCGAGATCGAGGAAGCCGTCGTCGGCCGCGTTGTCGGGGTCGGCGGCGAGTTCGGCTGGGTTGGTCGTGACCAGGCGGTGCTCGACCTGCGAGGCCAGGGCTTGGAAAGCGACTCGTTGTGCCCCCGCCGCGAGGAGTCCTTGTCCGCGGTCGGCRGACAGCAGGAACTGCCGTTCGCCCTGGGACAGGTCGAAGATGGCGGTGATCTCGTCGATGGCCTGCGGTGCCTGGCGGAGCAGGATCTGGGTGGCGGCGTTGGTGACGATCGCTTTGCCGAGGTCGGTGGCGAGCACGTCGGCGGTGTCCTGGGTGGCCACGGTGAGCCCGGCCCAGTGCTTGCGGGACGACTTGGCCATGCGGAACAGGAAGTCCGCGCCAGCGGGCTGGCGCATGAGCAGCCATGCCTCGTCGACTACGACCAAGCGGGGACGGCGGTCGGCGGGGTTGGAGACTCGCCGCCACACGGCGTCGAGGACGAGTAGCGTCCCGATCGGCTTCAACTCGTCCGCAAGGTCGCGCAGCGAGTAGACGACAAGGTGGCCGTCGCCGCGGCGGGTCGTCGGCCCGTTGAACAGGCCGGAGAACGCCCCGGCGGTGAACGGGTGCAGCCGGGCGCCGAGCGCGACCGCGGCCGGGTCGTTGGAGCTGGCCAGGGTGGTGGCGAGGTCGGCCAGCAGCGGTGCCGGCCGGTTCCAGCTGCGCGGGTCGGAGCTGATCCCGGCGGCCTGGTAGGTGGCGGTGATCGCGACGTCGAGGGCTGCCCGTTCGGCCGCACTCAGCTGGCCGACCAGGACGGCGATAACGGTGTGCAGGAACAGGCTGCGCCGCACCAGCGCGTCGCGCGGTGCGGTGCGCCGCCCGTCGGGGGTGGTCTGGATCGGCAGGTCGAACGGGTTGATCCGCACCTCGTCGGCGCCGAGGTGCAGGTAGCTGGCGCCGACCGCGGCGGCGAGCCGGGCGTATTCGTCTTCCGGGTCGACGACGTGGACCTCGATGCCCCGGTAGAGACTGCGCAGGAGTTCGAGCTTGACCAGGTAGGACTTGCCGGCGCCGCTGCGGCCGAGGATGACGGCGTTGTGGTTGTCGACGTCGCCGAACCGGTCCCAGTGGACCAGCCCGTTGCTCGCGACGTTGAGCCCGTAGAGCACCCCGGTCGGAGCCAGAGAGGTCGGGTCGGCGGGCGGCAGATCGGGCGACGTGAACGGGAACGCCGCGGACAGGGCTGCGGTGTCGAAGGTGCGGCGCATCCGCACCTGGTCCAAGCCGAGGGGCAGGGTGCTGACCCAGCCCTGGAGCGAGCGGTAGCTGACTGGCTTGGCGTCCAGCAGCAGGCTGGCCGCCAGCGCCCGCACGGCGGCGACCTCGTCGGCCAACTCGGCTTCGCTGGCCGCATGGACGGTGAAATACAGACCCAGCCTGAACAGCTTGCCTTCGCCRCGGGCTACGCGGGCGGACAGGTCGTAGGCGTCCTCGGTCGCCGCCTCGACCTGCGGGTCGACCAGCCGGCCCTTCTCGTCGCCGAGCTGCCGGCCGGACTCCAGCTTCGACAGCTGCCGGCGCAGCCGGTTCGCCGCGGTGACCGGGTCAATCGGCTCGACGTGCACGGCGACGTCGACCCGGCCCGGGTAGGTCACCAGCGGGGCGAGCCAGCCGGCATGGACCTCACGCGGATAGCCGGTGATCGCCATCGTGGCCACGTAATCCCCGCCGACGTCCAGGTGGCGGGGCGCGATCGTGAGTGCGTCCGGGACGAACGCCGCCGCGGCAGCGTCCACTGTCCGGGTCGACGGGCTGGGGGCCTGCGCGGAGGTCCGGCGTCGGGCTCGTCTGCTCATCGGGCGTGTCCCCTGCGCGCCGTGTGTCGTGCTGGCCGTCGGGAGCCGCCGTCGGAACGCCCGGCCGGCGGGCGCAGGGCGGGCGGGTCCCAGAAGTCGGGGTCGTTGAGCGGGCCGTCCCCATCGGCGTCGTCGAACCGGTCGCCATAGCCGGCTCCGACCGCCGCGTCCGGGTCGTCGAACCCGGCGTCGTCCAGGAAGCCGTCGTCGGTGTCGGGCTGGTAGGCCGAGTAGCTGTCGACGGGCTCGGGGACATCGGCGGTGATGACGTCGTCGGGGGCCGCGAGCGCGGCCGGCGGCACCAGGCCGGCCGGGTTGCAGGCAGCGGCCAGCACGCTGGTCGCCGTGCCCGCGTCCAGCGGCGTGACCACGATCCCGGCCGGTGCCAGCAGGTCGGTCGCCTCGGCGAGCCGGCGGGCGAGCCGGGTGTGCGCGGCCCGTCGGATGGCCGCTCCGGCGCGGCGGGCGTCGCGGGCCGCCGCCCGTCGGCCGGACAGTGCGGCCAGCGGGGATGCGCCCCCGAGCCCGTCGACCGGGCCGGCCGCCACGAGCGGCTCTCGCAGGACCAGCAGGACCTGGCGGGTCAGCAGCTGCATCTCGTCGGCGAGCTGGGCCAGGTAGGTGGCGTGTTCGCGGGCGGCGTGCGCGAGCGCGGGGTGGGGCAGCTGGTCGGCGGCGTCGTCGAGTTGACGGATCTGGTCGGTCAGGTCGGCGGGCATGGCCCGCACGAGGATCTGCACCGGCGCGGTCAGGGAGTGCAGGTAGCGGGCGAACACGGCGACCAGCCCGTCCTGCTCGCCCGGCGTGCGCAGCGCGAAGTTCACCGTGCTYGCGACCGCGACGACCGCAAGCCCGTCCGGCCCGAGGTCGATCACGCCGACCCCGGCGTTGGTGGTGACGGTGCGGGCCGGTAGCCGCAGCGGCGCCGCGCTCTGCCCGCCCGCGGCCGGCCGTCGGTCACCGGAGCTGCTCGTGGCGCGGGCGGCCAGCCAGGACGGCGGCGGAATCACTCCTTCGGGGGCGTTGATGCGGTGTCGTGGGCTGGTGCGTTGGCGGATCGCGGCGACGAGCATCCGGTCGAGGGACAGCCCGTCGCGCTGGCCCAGGACGAGGACGCCGGCGCCCGCGGCGACCGGGACGGCGAGCAGCGCGAACACCGGCAACGGCAGCAGGGCACGGGTCGCGGCCCAGGCGAGGTAGAGCACGATCGCGGTCAGCGCGAGGATCAACACCTGCCGGGCGGTCAGGCCCGCCATGATCCGATCTTCGCGATCAACATCGGCGGGAATTCGTACGGGATGCGTCATCGCGGCTGATCACCTTCCGGTCGGGGTGGGCGGGGGCGGCGGGGCATGTTCGGCAACATCAGCTGCCGGTAGAGGGGCGGGACCGGCCGCGCCGGCGAGGTCGGGCGGGATGGCGACGGCGGTGGTGCAGGTGGGGACGGCCGGGCGGGGCGTGGGGTGCGGGGCAGGCCCTCCAGCGGGAGGGCGTACTGGCCGGTGCGGTCCGGGCGGATGCCCTGGTAGGGGTCGAACGGCAGCTCCAGCTGCCGGCCCCTCGGCGCCGGACGAGGCTGGGTCGGCCGGCCGGGACCAGACCGGCCCGCGCCGGCCCGCGCCGAGGCCGGACGCCGCACGGGTTGTGGGGCCTTGGGTGGGTGCGGCTGGTCGACCTCGAACGGCAGCAGCAGCTGGCCGTCGCGGTCCACCCACGCCCCGCCGTCGCGGGGCAGGTAACGCCCGCCGGGGGCGACGGCCTGGCCGAACGGGATGGACAGCTGGCGGTGCCGCGGCCGGGACCGTCCGGCCGGATTCGGCTGCCGCGGTGGGCGAGGTACCCCGCGCGCCGGTCCCGGGCGGCGGACGCGGGGCACCCTGGTCAGCGGGATGAGCAGCTGCCCGTCGGGGTCGGCCTCGATGTGGTCGTACGGGTCGGCCGGCCCACCGCCCGGCCCGCCGCCAGGCCGGCCCCTGCCCGGCCTGCCGCGCCCGCCCCGGCCGCGCCCGCCGCGGCCTCGCCCAGCCCGTCGGCCCGCGCCCCGTCCGAACCGGGCCCCGAGCAGGCCCAGCGCCCGGCCGATGATGTAGGCGCGCACGACCCGGCCGATAATGCCGTGCCCGCCGCCGTGCCCGATCCTTGGCATCATCCAGAACGGAATCCGGAACAGAAAATAGATCAGGGTGATCGAGGCCAGCAGGTTCACAACGCCGTCCGGGGTCGGGCCGAACACGGTGAACCCGCCCGGGGTAAAGAACACCTTGAACGAGGCGATGAGAACGAACGACTGGACGATCTGGATACCCAGGCAGCCGAAGAACGCCCGCCACCACCAGAACGCCATCTTCTCGGTCAGCGGGTGGCCGTGCCCGGCCAGCGCTATCGGCGCCGCGCCGATGAGCGCCACCTCGATGGTGATCCGGGCGATGTAGGTGCACAGCAGCGCGACAATGGAGCCGGCGAGAAACAGGCCGAGAAAGATGACGAAGACGCTGCGGCCGAGGCCGCCCGGAGTCGGCGCGATCGACCCGAGGACGATGTTCCTCAGCTGCCCGGCGGCGGTGTCGGGATTCAGCCCCTGACCGAGGATCGCGCCGGGCAGCACGTTCGCGCCCTGGATGGCTTTCGTGGCCAGGAACTGCGACAGCCCGGACGCGAGGAAACCCACCGGGATACGCGGGGCGATCTCCTTGATCGAGATGCGGGACTGGACCGTCCCCAACGACATGACGGTGATCCCACCGAACATGATCAGGGCGCCGTAGGCGGTGGCACTGATCGCCCACGACGTCGACCACATTTCACCGATCGCGGGAAGCTGGGACGGTTCCGGCGTGGTCAGCAACGTGCGGCCCAGCAGATCCAGCAGCGGGTTGAGCGCGGCGGTCACCAGCGTGCGGAAAAACGCGGTAATGGCGTTGTTGATCGCGTTGGTGATCCAGCCGACGATCCCGCCGCCGTCGCCGCCGGTGTCCGGCGCCGGGGGCGTCGTGTGCGGCACCGGTGGCGCCGGGACCTCCGGCGTGGTCGTGCAGTCCGGGTTGTCGGCCGGGCACGGCTCGCCGGTGCCGCCGCTGCCATTGCCGCCGCTGCCGTCGGGTGGGGTGCTCGGAGTGTCGGGCGCGGGCGTGGCACCTCCGCCCGAGGGAGCTGGCGTGGCCGGCGGCTCCTGGCCCGGAGGAACCGGGGACGGCCCAGGCTGCGGGTCCGGGGTGGGGCCGGTGGAGCCGGGCGCGCCAGCGGACGGCGCAGTCGAAGGGACGGGTGGTGCGGTGGCGGCGGAGGCCACCGCGGGAACCACGACCGCCAGCAGGAGCGCGAACGCCGCCGTCCCGGCCAGCAGCAGCCCTCGGCCC
Organism: Frankia sp. CgMI4; assembly: GCF_001756285.1. Lineage (NCBI taxonomy): Bacteria > Bacillati > Actinomycetota > Actinomycetes > Frankiales > Frankiaceae > Frankia > Frankia sp. CgMI4. The sequence continues at coordinate 189,703 of NZ_MAQZ01000003.1, read as the reverse complement.
CGCCGGCGGTGGCGGCGCCGAGGGAAGCCCAGCCGGCGGCGCGTCGGGACGGACGACGAGCCCGGCGTGCCGGGTGGGAGGGTGCGGCGGTGCGAGGCGGCGGTCACGGCCTAGCCCCCGACGATCTGCTTGAGGATCTCGACGACGACCGGCGCGAGCGCGGCCAGCCCATAACCCCAGCCGGCGTTACGGAAGGAGTCCTTGGCCTTGCCGACCTCGCTCGGCTCGCCGTTGGAGATCAGGTAGCGCACGCCGCCGATCGAGAGGAACACCGTCGCCAGCAGCGCCAGAATCCCCATGATCCAGTTGCGGATGTTGTTCAGGACCGTGTTCAGGTCCGGTGCCGTGGGCGCTCCCGGAGGGACCGTCGCGGCGAACGCCGCCGCGCCTCCGGCCAGGACGAACACGCCCACGACGGCGACGAGCAGGACTGTGCGGCACCATCCGACCCGCCGGCTCGGACGTGGGGCGCGGAGCTGGGGTGGTGGGGTCGGGCTCATGCCGGCACCCCCGCAACCGCGAGTGCCGGCGTGCCGGCCGGCGGGAGGAAGCTGAGGACACCGGCCGGTGGATGTGGCCGGGGCGGGGGCTCGCTGGCCGCCTGCGGGGCCTGGCTGGTACCGGCCGGGTCGGTGAGGTGGCCGACGAGGCGTCGTTCGGCCCGCTCGCGCAGCCGGGAGGCGTGGCGGGGTGCCGTCGCGTGGCGGGCGGCCCAGGCGCTGAGCGGGAGGTCATCCAGGCGGGTCGCGGCGATCAGATCGGCTTCGGTGGTGGTCAGGACGCCGGCGGCGACCGCGTTTGCCAAGACCTGCTCGGGACCGGCCTGGCTCGGATCGGACCGCGCGGCTTCGGCCGCGGCGACGGTCTGGAACAGGTCCGGGTCGGGACGAGGGGCTTCCCGCTGCTGGACCGTCAGCGCCAGCCCGGCCCGGTAGGCGGCCCAGCGCAGCCGCACCGCGATTCGTGGCAGGTCCAGGCGGACCGTGGCCACCGCTTCGAGGAACCCGGTGAGCACCTCCGCCTGCACGTCCGCCGGGTCGAGGTCGCTGTAGCCGCCGAGCCGGGCGCAGATCGCGTGCAGTGCGGGCAGCGCCATCCCGGCGGCGCCGACCGTCCACGCACCGCCGTAGCGGCGGGAGCGGCGGATCACCACCGCCCACGCGGCGTCGCGGACGGCCTGCGGGCAGGAGCCGGCCAGCAGCAGGTTCCGCAGCTCGTCCAACGCCACCAGCCGGGTTGGCAGACCTGGCACCACCGACCCGTCCAGCGCCAACGGCGCCGGCCCGGCCACCAGCAGGCCGAAGCAGTCCCGCAAGGTCGCCAGAGGCAACGCGGATACGCCGCGGCCAGCCGGCCGGGCGGGAAAGGAAGACATTCCGTCGGGCATTACCGTCGTCCTTTGCTGTCACGGAAACTCGGACAGCTCTAAGGACGCCACGCCGTGCCCAGCAAAAAGCCAGAACGATCTCCCAGTGAATGCACAGAAAAGATCGCTGGCGCCCAGCAGAATCCCAGCGATCTTTATTCGGCACTCTCGCCAGCCTCGGAGTCGAGCCGACGCCAGCGGCGGCACGAGCCTGCACAGCAGGGCTGTGAGCTGCGACGCTGTGACATCCAGCGAAGATCGCTGGGCATCCCAGCGGGGACCGCGACGGGTCGGCAATGATGCCAGCGGGAAAAATCTTGAAAAAAGTTTCGGGTGGCCTGTTCGGGCAATGCCCAGCGAGCTGCCAGCGATCAATAGTCCGGYCGGACTAGGCAATGCCCAGCGGGAAAAATCTTGAAAAAAGTCGCCGGGCTGGTGTCCGAGGCATGCCCAGCAGACGGTCTCCTTTTACGGCCGCGAAAACGCACCGCCGTGAAAGGAACCCTCTCGATGCCCGTATCAGACCCTGACCGCGACAGGGGCGCTGTCGTCCCCGCCGGGCAGCTGGCGACCGTCTGGCCGTGCCCGCCGGACAGCCCCGCCCGGCCGCCGGCCGGCTGGCTTCAGAGCGCCGTCGAACAGCTCGTCGCCACCCACACCCGGCCCGGCGACCCGGTCCTGCTGCTGACCCCGCCGGCCCCGGACGGGTTCGCCGCAGGCCGCCGCGAGACGCAGGCGGACCGGCTCGCCGATGCTGGTGGGGCCGTGGCCCGACTCGGCCGGCACGTCCAGGTCCGCCCCGCGCCCGCCACCCCGGGCCCGTGGACGTCCGGGTCCGGACCCGGACCCGCCACCTCCGGCGAAGGTCCGGACGACGACCGTCGCTCGCTGGTCGTCACGGTCGTCGAGCCGACGCGGACCGGCTGGCTCCACGGTGTTCCGTGGGCCCGTCTGGTCACCTCCGGCGGCCTGCTGGCTGTGATCAGCCGCAGCGACAGCATCGCCGGCTGGCTGATCGAACCCACCGCCGAGCTGACCGCCGCGACCGGCCGCCACGGGCTCGCGCTGCTCGACCGGTTCGTGCTGCTGGAAGTTCCCCTCGACGAGCTCGACCAGCCGCCCACCCCCCTGCCACGCGCGACGGTGGCCCGCAGAGTGCACTCCGACTTGCTGCTGTTCGCCCCGGTACTGCCCGCTGGCCCACAGGAGCGCCAGTGAGGAGCGACGCCGAACGCTGGCGCCGGGGACGGGCGGCGACGGTCTGGCCGACGGGCCTGCTCGCCCTCGCCGGCCAGGACGGTGCCGGCGACGGCCCGCGTGGCGGCGCCGCGGCGGACATGGCGGTTCCCGCGGCGGTCGCTGCCCATGCCATCGCCCTCTACAGCTGGCCCGGCGACACCGTCTGCGACCCGGACTGCGCCGACGGGGCCGTTCTCGTCGAGGCGGTTCTGGCTCGACGGCACGCCGTCGGCATCGCAGCGGACCGGCGCGCCTGGCAGACCGCTCGCCACGCCCTGACCGCGGCCAAGGCGCGGGGCGCGCCCGGTGACGGGACGATTCTGGACCGCTTGCCCGACGGGTGGTCCTGGACCGGACTCGGACCGGTCGACCTGCTTCTGACCGCCCTCGGACCGCCCGCCGACTCGGCCGGCCCGCATGGTCTGAGGGGCGACCGGCTGGCGACCCGCCTCGCCGGCTACCGGGACCTGGCCCGGCCCGCGGGCCGCCTCGTGGTCGTGGCCGCCTACCACGTCGCCGATGGCCTCGATCTGGCCAGCCGGATCGTCGCCGCCGGCCGCAAGGCAGGCTGGCAGCCCGTGCAACGCGCGGTCGCGCTCACCGCCGTCCCCTACACCCGTGCGCTCGACGCCGCGCCCGCGACCGGCCGTGCCTGGCCTGCCCACCACGACGTGCTCCTCTTCCGGTCCCGCGGGCAGCCGGCGCGGCCCCCGCGCCCACCGGAGCTGCCGCCGTCCAGCCCGGCGCCCGCCGCCGACCCGCCCGCCGCCGCGGCGAACCGCGCCGCCTAAGACCCGCCCTGCGCCGGCCGGCGCACCGCGGCCGGTCTTCCCGCTTCCCTTCTGCTCGCCCTTCTGTGGCTGGAGCCCCCATGTCTGACCTGTCGCCCATCCCCGTGCTGCCACCCGCCCCCACCGAGCCGGCCCGCCCGCCTGGCTGGTGGTCGCGGCTGGTCCACCGCCGTGCGGCGCGCGCGGCGCGGCTGCTCGCCGCCCACCACGCTCAGACCACCGAACGCGCCCGCCTGGCGCAGATCGCCCTCGTCCGCGGCGGCTACCACCTCGGACCGATTCCCTACGGCTACCTGCCGTTGCACGTTCCGGCCCCCGGCGGCGGGCGCCGCCGGGTCCGGCTCGTCGTCGATTTCGGGCCCGCGTCCGTCGTCTCGGCGATCTACCACTGGCGGATCGACGACCGGCTCACGCCACGGGCGATCACGACCCGGCTGCACGGCATCCCCGACCCCACCCTCCTCCCCGTCGACCCCACCAGCGGCCTGCCTCGGCCCTGGGCCCCGGCCGCGGTCGCCCGCGTCCTGGCCAACCCCGTCTACACCGGCGCCACCGTCTGGGGTCGCACCCGCGCCGGCCGGCCCGTCCCGCCCGATGAGTGGGTCATCTGCCTCGGCGCCCACCAGCCGATCATCGACGGGCGCACGTTCCACCACGCACAGCTCCTCGCGCCCCCCGGCGCAGGGATTTTCAGCGCGCAGCTACCACCGTGGGAATTCGTCGACCCGCCGACCGACCCGGGAAACACCAACGGCGGGCAGGKGCCGATCACATGACTCCACCGCGGCCGTTTCACGACCGAAACCGCACCTGGATGAGAAATGTTTCCGTCGGGCCGGAGACGTCGCGGTGACCCGCCGGCGGCCCCAGGATCGGGACGACACCGCACCCGCCGATCGCGGCGACGACACATCGGCTGTGTCGACCGGACGTCAGGACGCGGTCAGGGACATCACCATCGAGCACATCGAAACCGTCTGGATGACCCCCGAAGAATACGACACCGCCGTGTCCGTTCTGGCTGAACTTGTCCTACAGTGGGAAAGGAAGGGCGCGCCGAACACCGCGCCGAAAAAGGCGGCCTGACGACCCCGCACCTTTCTACCGGGCGGGCGGCCCGTCCCCATCAGATGGGCCGCCCGCCCATCATCTAGAAAGGAACCCTCGGTATGCCCTGCCCATTTTCAGCCCGACGAGCCATCACAAAGACGGCGGCGATCACCGAACCCGCCGTCCCGCCGGTCGTTTTCTACAGCCGGATCGCCACCGACGGCGGCCAGCAGTCCCTCACCGACCAGTACGCCCAGACCCTGGCCTACCTCGCGGCCCATCACCCGGCCTACCTCCTGCTCGACGACGACAGCAGTGAGCCGGCCCGCGCCCGATTTTCCCTCCCGTCGATGTGGCGTCGCGCTTTCCAGCGCCACTGGCGCCACGCCTAAAGCCCGGCCGCCGCACACGACCAGTTCCGAGAGAAAGGGACACGCGCCATGGCCCGTGCGACCTCGCGTCGCAAGAGCGCGAACCGCACCCCCCAGCCCGCCGTCGACCCGCTCGACACCGTCCGGGTCGGGATCTACCTGCGGCGCTCCACCGACGACGAGCACCAGCCTTACTCCATCGAAGCCCAGGAAGAACGACTCCGTTCCTACATCGACTCCCAACCCGGCTGGGCCATCGCCCTCCGGTTCTCCGACGACGCCTCCGGCGCCACCACCGAACGCGACGACCTGCAACGCGCCCTGTCCGCGGCCCGCCACGGACTGATCGACGTCCTGCTCGTCTACCGGGTCGACCGACTCTCCCGCAACCTGCGCGACACCGTCACCCTGCTCGAAGAACTTGACCAGGCTGGCGTCGTGTTCCGCTCGGCCACCGAGCCGTTCGACACCGCGACCCCGATGGGCCGCATGCTGCTCCAGATGCTCGCGATGTTCGCACAGTTCGAGCGCGACACGATCATCGACCGGGTCATCGCCGGCATGGAACGCAAAGCCGCCAAGGGCCTATGGATGGGCGGCAACCGGCCCTTCGGCTACCAGGTCGACCGCGCCAACTGGAAACTGCTCGTCGACGAGAAGGAAGCGCCCGTCGTCCGCCTGATCTTCAACCTCTACGTCAAGGAACGGGTCGGCACCCGCGCCATCGCCAAGACCCTCAACGAGCGCGGCCACCGCACCACCACCGGCGGACCCTGGTCCGGACACCAGGTCCTCCGCGTCCTGGACAACCGCATCTACCTCGGCGAGCTGACCTTCCGCGAGATCACCGTCACCGACACCCACAAGCCGATCATCGAGGCGGCCCAGTTCGCTGAGGCCGAGAAGATCCTCACCATCCGCAGCGACGGACACACCCACCGAGCCGCCAGCGACTCCGACTACTACCTCACCGGCCGCATGCGCTGCCCGCAATGCGCCAAAGCGATGCTCGGCTCCAACGCCGGGGGACGCAACCGCACCTACCGCTACTACACCTGCTTCACCCGCCTGCGCTACAGCCGCGACCGCTGCGACGCCCCCCGCCTCGACGCCGACGCCCTCGACCAAGCCGTCCTCACCGCACTCGCCGCCTTCTACCGCGACCACCAGCAGCTCATCTCCGACGCCGTCCACCACGCCCGCCAGCGCCACCACGACGCCCACGCCGACCGCACCGGCGAACTCGCCACCGTCCAGGCCGACCTCACCCAAACCGACCAGGCCATCGACCGCTACCTATCCGCGTTCGAGCGCGGCACCCTCGACGAAGAAACCCTCGCCACCCGACTCGCCACGCTGCGCACCAAGCAGAAGCAGCTCCGCCGCCGACAGACCGAACTCACCGCCCAGATCGACGACGAACCCGTCATGCCCCCACGCGCCACCCTCAGCAAGATCGCAGGCCACATCGATACGATCATCGAGGTCGGCACCGACCTTCAGCGCAAAGCCCTCGTCGAAGCCCTCATCCACGAAGTCAAGATCCTCGGCCCCGGACGGCTCCAACCGGTCTTCAAAGTCCCCAGACCCGAGCCGAGCGAGACCGCCGCAGCCGCCCTACCAGCCACAACGCCCCCGAAGGGAGCGGTTCGTACAATGCCAAACATGGTGGAGCGGGTGGGACTCGAACCCACGACCGACGGAAACACCGTCGCAACCACGAAGTCCATACCGTCGGCACGGTGCCGCACGCGTCGTCGAGGTGTCACCCTGTTCCCGTGGACACACCGTCGATCCATCAGCCCCGCCAGCGCCGGTTCACCGACAGCGACGATCCCGGGCCGAACGAAGATCCCGAGCAGCTCCGGCTCTTCCACCGCTGGCGTGCGGCCCGGTCACCGTCGTCGGTGGTTCATCTCGACTCGGCCGGCGCGGCCCGCCCCAGTCGGGCCACGATCGCGGCCGAGGCCGCGTACCTGGAGCGCGAGAGCGCACTCGGCGCGTACGCCGCCGAGGTGGAGGCAGGCAGCGGGCTCCACGCCACGCGGGCCAGGCTCGTCAGCCTGATGGGCCCGGGACTCGACGCTGATGACCTGAGCTTCCACCATTCGGCGAGCGCGGCTTTCGCCAGCTTGCTGATGGCCTGGCGGCTCCCCGCCGGGGCGAGGATCGGCGTGGTACCAAGCGAGTACGGGTCCAACATGCTCGTACTCGCCGCCCGGGCGCTGCGCACCGCGGTCTCGCTGGTCGATCTTCCCGTCGACGAGACCGGGGTCATCGACGTCGAGACGCTCGACCGGGCCGGAGTAGCCTGCGCCGACGCACCCGGGCGCATCGGTCTCGCCGACCTCGACCTCGTGGTGTTTCCGCAGGTGCCAAGCCAACGGGGCATCGTTCAGCCGGCAGCCGCGATCGGTGCGCGCTGCGCGGCCGAAGGCGTCCCCCTGGTACTCGACGTGGCGCAGTCCCTCGGCCAGGTCGAGGTGCGCCAGACCGCGGCCAGCGCCTATATCGGAACGTCGAGAAAATGGCTCTGCGGGCCACGAGGAGCAGGATTTCTCGCCGTCCKGAAAGGCAGCGTCGATCTTCTTGATATCGCCGTGCCGAGCCTGCACAGCGCACGCTTCGACCGCAACGACCGTCCGGTTCCTCTCCCCGGACTGGCCCGGCTCGGGATAGGCGAGGCGGCGACCGTGTCCCGCAYCGGCCTGGGGCAGGCCGTCACGGAATTGACGGATTCCGGYCCGTCACTTGTCTTCGCCCGCATCGCGCGGCTGGCCGGTCAGGGAAGACGCCTTCTCGACGGGGCCGGCGGCTGGCGGGTGCGCGAGGACCCAGATTCAMCGTGCGGCATCATCACCATGCAACCGCCCCCCGGCACCGATCCGGTGGCCGTCCGGGACCGGCTCTACCGAGAGGACCGGGTGCTCACCAGTGCCATCCCCGTGGAGCGCTCCCGGGATCTCACCGGGCCGGTCCTCCGCGCGAGCGCGCACGTCTATACCGATCCGGCGGAGTTCGAAAGGCTGGCCAWGGGGCTCGAACGCATCGCCTACGATCGTTGACGCCCCGGCGGCCACCTGCCCGCAGGCCGACCAGCCAGCGCGTCTTCGGCTGTCGCCGCCCTCGTACGTGCCGCCAGCACCGCCGCCTCATRCCACAGCGTGCCCGCGCTACCGCCATCTGACCGAGTCGGCCGCGGACACCTGGTATATACTATCGATAGCTATCATGTGCGGGAGGCGTTGTGGCGGACACGGCGATCGCGAGGCTCTTCATGCACGGCAGAAGCCAGRCAGTGCGGCTCCCGAAGGAGTTCCGGCTGCCCGGTGACCGGGTGCGCGTCCGGCACATGGGAGACGGCGTGCTGCTAGAGCCGATCGCGTCCGATGTCGACGCCTGGTTCGCCGAGCTGGACCGTTTCGTGGACGTGCCGCTGTTCGAGGACGGCAGGAACCAGCCGCCGACGCCCGCCGGGGAGGACTTCTTCGGGTGAACTGCCTCCTGGACACCAGCACTGTGGTCGCACTGCTGCGGAACAAGCCCGTCGGCGTGCGGGAACGGTACCGGGAGGCCGAAGCGTCAGAGGATTATCTCGCGCTCTCGTCGGTCGTCTTGTTCGAGCTGTGGTACGGCGTGGCGAAGAGCGCTCAGGTGCCGGAGAACACCGAGCGCCTGCGGATACTGCTCTCCGGTGACCTGGACCTGCTTGACTTCGATGACGAGGATGCCCGTGCTGCCGGCGAGGTGCGCGCCGTCCTGGAGAAGGCCGGGACGCCGATTGGCGCCTACGATCTGTTGATCGCCGGGCAGGCACTGCGGCGCGGGCTGACAGTCGTTACGGCGAACACCTCGGAGTTCAGCCGGGTCACCGGCCTGAGCTGGGAGGACTGGACGAGCTAGCCGTCGTCGGCGCCCGCTGCCGGGGTCGTGCGACAGCACGGTCGGCCTGGCTCCAGGCGCGCCGCTGGCGTAGCACCCATTGCCCGCGCCGACGCCGACGAACTCGCCACGAGCCGCTAGCACGTCCGAGCCGCGCTCGGGCGTGGACGGCCGACGATCTACGATCGTCTTCTGATGGACGTGTCCCTCGTGACGCTCGCCACGCTGGGCCCTCCCCATGCTCCACCAGCTACCCGGTGGGGATCTGCTGAAATGGTTGGCGTCGCTGGATGCGGTGTCCCCGACGCACCCAGCGATCGGTGGCGCCCCCACGCTCCGCCAGCGGGCACCAACGCCCGTACGGCCTGACGAGGTCTGTCGCCTCGTGGCCGGCAAGTCCGGGAGAACGACTGGACCAGCATGAGCGTAGCGAACGGAACCACAGTACCCGCAGTACCTGGCGCCATCACCGTGGCGGCAGTGGACGATCACCCGATCGTGCTTCGCGGCCTCGCGGACCTCCTTCACGACGTCGAGGACTTCAGGCTGATCGGCACCGCCCACTCCATCGAAGCCCTGCTGGCCGGTCCGGGGCGCGGCGCCCAGGTGATCCTGCTCGATCTCGATCTCGGCGATGGCACCGCGCCGCCCCATAACATCCAGCGGCTGCTCGCGGTGGACCGCGCGGTCGTGGTTTTCAGCGCCGCGGCGGCTCCCGCGACGGTTCGCGACGCGATGCGCGCCGGCGCGTCGGGCTTCGTCCCGAAGACCGACGACATCGAGGATCTGGCCACCGCGATCCGCGCCGCCGCCGCGGGAACGGGGTGGATCTCGCCRCAGCTGGCATTCCTGCTGCTCACCGATGACGCTACGGACAAACCGGATCTGTCGCCCAAAGAGGTAGAAGCACTGCGTCTCTATGCGACCGGAATGCCCATGAAGACGGTTGCCCACAAGATGAACGTCTCCCCGGAAACGGCGAAGCAGTACATCGATCGGGTCCGGTCGAAGTACCGCAAGGCCGGGCGGGACGCGAGCACCAAGGTCGACCTCTACAAACTCGCGGTGGAAGACGGTCATCTCAACCCCGGTGCCGAGGGAACGGCCTGACCGCGCCACCAGAGTGATCACGAGGAGGTGGACCCGGCGCGCGCCCTCGCGCCACCCCCCGCACAGCGGGAGAGCGCGCGCCCGATCAAGGAACGGAACACCTCGGCGGACATCCCCTGGCCCGGCGGCCTGTCCTCCCTGTGTCCCCTTGCCTCCCCCGTGTCTCCTTGACCAGRAATATCCTCGCGGACAATGACGATTCGGTCATGACCCACATCCACCGAATCCGTTGTCCCCCGTCAAGGGGTCAGCGGAAGGACTTCGAAGCACGACCGCCGAGACCGGATCGATGCGGACAGGTCATCTTCGAGGGGGCTTCGTCCTCGGCTGGAGCAGCATCGCCCCGATCAGGGCGAGGAGGCCGGCGCCGAGGCACACCGTGATCCCTGCCTGTGGACGGATCGAGATTGCATCCGCGGAAATCGCGCGGAACGATGCGAGGGTCGGCGGCCCGTAGACCCGGTCCAGAGCGGTGATGATCACGATCAGAACTGCGATGATTCGGGCGAGGGCGACATCGATCGCACCGGCAAGCGGCCGACGCACCAACCGTCCCACCCCGATGGCACCGAGTGTGACCGCCAGGACACCGACGATGCGCCCGTCTCCGACCACAAGACCGCTGAACGTACGTGTCTCGTCGCCGCTGGACATCTCGCTCCACGGCAGGACGGAACCGATGCCGGCGCCGACGGCCRCCAGCACCACCATCAGCGCGGCGACCGGCCGGGGCGCGGTGGCCGGCGGGAAAGCGGACGGCGTCGGTTGTTCGGACGGCGTCGGTTGTTCGGACGGCGTCGGTTGTTCGGACGGCGTCGGTTGTTCGGACGGCGTCGACGGACGATGCGCCTCGGGCAAGGCCTGCGGACGCGGGACAACCGGCCGCGGCCCCGGGTCCGCACGCCGTTCCTGACCCTCCAGGTCATGGTCGTCACCCGCGCCCCGGTTCCGCCCGGGATACGCGTGCAGCCGGCGGTCAAAGGCCGGGTCGGGGTAGGGATAGGCATCGGTCACCGGCTCGCCGCCCGGCCCCGCGCCGGAGACCGGTAGGGGCCACGCCTCGTCCCTCGTGCCGGAGGGCATCGGATCCGGTTCGAGATCGGGCCTGAGCTGTCGGCGCACCTGCATGGTCGGCGGGTCGGTGGAACGCGACGCCCGTGGACGACCACGATCATGATCGAGCACATGATCATCCCCGTCGGTACGGGCGGCCATCCGACGCCCGGCCGCGGCCTCCAGGGGATCCCTTCCAGGTTCTCGATGATCCCGGACGGGAACGGGCGCCGGTACTCCTCGCGGCCGAGGACCCTCCTCAACGCCGGGAACGGGTGGCACCCTGGCACCGGAACCGGCGGAGGTCCTCGAGACGTCGCGCTCGAACCACGCGGGTCGGGATGGCGTCGGTGTCGGCGTCGGCGTCGGCGTTGGTGTCGGCGTCGGCGTCGGCGTCGGTGTCGGCGTCGGCGTCGGTGTCGGCGTCGGTGTCGGCGTCGGCGTCGGCGTCGGCGAACCGGACGCCCCGGATCGCGGTACCGGCCGGTCGGGACGAGATCCGCGGCCGCCCTCGTCCCCGCGACGTGGGAGTGGACCGTCGGGCGACGACGGGCTGATCCGTTCCCGGATCGGGGACTGTCCGGCGGGATGGGACGGGCTGGCGGACAGCTCGGACGGCGCCGGCGGGCGAGCCCGGGTCGGCGCCGGTGCCGGCAGCGGCGCGGGGACCGGCGGTGGGGAGGCACTCGTACGGCCGGGCGTCGAACGCGCGCTTCCGGCCGAACTGACCGGATTCCCCGCGCGACTCGGGGGAGGCGGTGCCGCGGGACTACCCGAACGGCTCGCGGCCGGTGGCGCCGCCGCCGGGGTGGGCGGGGGTGAGACGGGCGGCCCGGGCCACGAAGCCGGGGGCCGTCGGACGGCGCCGCGCCCCTGGCCGGAAGCAGGCTGGCCGGGTGTGTCGGTCTTCGGTGGCGTCGACCGCTTCGATGATTCCGGGGTGTCCGCCGCGGCTGGCCGGGCGGGAGCCGGCGGCACCGACCGCTGCCCGCCGCCCACGGACCGCGCCGGTGAAGCTCCTCCCAAGGGTGGAACCGACGTCGGCGGGATACGGCCGGTACCCTGCCGCGGGGCGGCAACCGCGCTCCCCGCGCTCCCGGGGTTTCCCGGCTTTCCGAAGTTTCCCGGCTTTCCGGGATTCTCTGTCTTTGTCGTGCCCTGCGGGCTTCCGGCCCGCTCCGCACCGCTCCGRCCGGCCGGATCCGCATCGGCCGAACTCGCGCTCGCTGCTCGTCCGCTCTGGGAGGAGGTCGGATTCGGCGCACGGGCGGACGTGGCGGCCGCGTTCCTCCCGGCCCCCGGGCGCGGTGCGGTCTTCTCCGTGGTCCCACCGCTCTGCCCGGTCCGGGGTACTCCGGTTTCGGGATTGGCCGCGGCGTCGCCGTTCGTCGACCGGGCGTCGGACGCCTGACCGTCCGTCCCACTTCCCTGCTCGGCCATCCCACCACTTCCTGACATACACCGTGTGCAACAGGCCGCCGGCCGACCCGGTACGGACCGGTACGGACCGGAGGCGGCCGGGCCCCGGGCCGTACCACGCCCCCAGCTTGTCCGCCTAGGCCCAGCTGGGCCTCATCATGACAGTCATCGGTCCACGCCTGACATGTGCCAGAACGGCAACGGCACAACGGGGGGCCGCGCCGGCGGGCCGCCGGTGACCGGCGGACTCGGCGTCGGCGCGGCTCGGGGTGCTCGAGGTATGCCAGTTCTCGGTCAGGGATCAAAGATCAGGGATGCGACGCTGACACCAGACGGTGGGGTCGGTTCAGACGGTGGGGTCAGATGGCCTCCCCGATGCGATGGACCCGCATCATGTTGGTCATGCCGGCCACGCCCGGCGGCGTCCCGGCGACGACGACCACCAGTTCACCCGGCTTGCATCGGCCAATATGGAAGAGGGCGCTGTCGACCTGGCGGACCATCTCGTCCGTGCTGTCCGCGAACGGCACGAGGAAGGTTTCCACGCCCCAGAAGAGCGCCATCTGGTTGCGGACAGCCGGAATCGGCGTGAAGGCCAGCACCGGGACCTCGGTACGGTACCGGGCGAGTCGCCGGGCCGTGTCACCACTGAGGGTGTGGGYCACGAGGTAACGGGCGCCGACCGCGGCTCCTACCGACGCGGCGGCCTGGGCGAGTGCCCCACCGAGCGTGCGCGGTTCGGTCCGCAGGGGCGGTATCCGGCCGAGGTCGGCCTCGGCGGTCTCGATGATGCGCGCCATGGTGGCCGTGGCCTCGATGGGGTAGGCACCGACGCTCGTCTCCGCCGACAGCATGATCGCGTCAGCGCCGTCCAGGACGGCGTTGGCGCAGTCACTGGCCTCGGCACGGGTCGGCCGCGGCGCGCTGACCATGGACTCGAGCACCTGGGTCGCGACGATCACCGGCTTGGCCCGCTCCCGGGCCTGGCTGACGGCGCGCTTCTGCACGAGCGGCACGTCCTCGAGCGGCAGCTCGACCCCGAGATCGCCACGGGCGATCATCAGACCGTCGAACGCCTCGATGATCTCGTCGAGTTCGGCGACCGCCTGYGGCTTCTCGATCTTGGCGTGGACCGGAACCCGGATCCCCACCTCATCCATGATCGCATGCACCGCCGCGGCSTCCACGGCGCTCCGGACGAAGGACAGTGCGACCATGTCCACCCCGAGGTTGAGAGCGAACCGCAGGTCAGCGGCGTCCTTCTCGGTGAGCGCCGGGACGGTGAGCGCGGCGTTGGGAATGTTCATCCCCTTGTGGTCGCTCACCGGCCCGCCGACAACGACCGTGGTGTGGACGTCGGTGTCAGTCACCCCGTCGATCTGCAGGACCAGGCGGCCGTCGTCGACCAGGACGCGATCCCCGGCCGCGACGTCGCCCGGCAGGCCCGGGTAGGTCGTGCCGACCTGATGCTGATCGCCGGGAACATCGCGGATCGTGACGGTGAACCGCTGACCGGGCAGCAGGGTGACCCCGCCGTCGGCGAAGTTCCCCAGCCGGATTTTCGGTCCCTGGAGGTCGGCGAGCGTGCCGACGCTGCGGCCGGCCGCCTCCGCGGCCTCGCGCACCCGCGCGTAAGTGACGGCATGCTGTTCGTGTGTTCCGTGGGAGAAGTTTAGTCGGGCAATGTCCATTCCCGCGTCGACGAGGGCCCGGACCTTCTCTGGCGAGCTGGTCGCGGGGCCGAGGGTACAAACAATCTTGGCTCTACGGGGCACACCCAGAGCCTAAGTACTGATCGTCGGTCATTGCACACGGGGGCCACCGGGAGGCGCGCGCGGCGGCCCGAGAAGTAGTCAGATCAGGCGTATCCGTTATATGCTGCACGTGGTCGCACGGCGGCGTACCGTTCATATCGTCCGCGCCACACCCCTGTCGGTTGACGCGCGTGATACGGGAAAGACGGCAAGGGCGCCGGACGTTCCTGGGATCCGCTTCCTCGGATGCGGAAGTCGGTAGGGCACGATCGAGTCCCCCCGGAGCCGATATGAAACAAAATCCCGCCATCCACCGCCAGCCGTCCGGCGACATCGACATCGCCGTCGCCGACGTCATGGCTCCCGCCGAGACCAGCGTCGTCGCCTCGGAGGTGCACGCCGGCAGCGCGGCCGGCGAGAGCTCCCCCACGGCCGCAGCGCTTCGTTCGGCCGAGCCCGGATCTTAGTGTCGCCACGACGGGCGGCCGTGGGCGGCGACCGGCCGCGGACCACGGCCGGTCGCCGCCCACCTGTCGGGTCGGCGCGACGCCGGCCGCCCGAACGTGGCGCGCCCGGATGTGGCCCAGGAGTCAGACCCCGACCGGTGGGGCACTGGCCCCTTCGGCCCACCCCGCATCAGCACCGACGGGCGTGACCGGGGCGAACTGGGTCCGGTACAACTCGGCATAGAGCCCGCCGCGGGCCAGCAGCTCCTCATGGGTCCCGCTCTGCACGATCCGCCCGTCGTCGACCACCAGAATGCGGTCGGCGTCGCGCACCGTGGACAGCCGGTGCGCGATGACCAGGGATGTCCGTCCCACCAGCGCGGCGGTCAGCGCCTGCTGCACGCCGGCCTCGGACTCGCTGTCGAGGTGCGCGGTGGCCTCGTCCAGCACGACGATGCCCGGTTCGCGCAGCAGCAGCCGGGCGATGGCCAGCCGCTGCTTCTCCCCGCCGGACAGGCGGTAGCCCCGGTCACCGACGACCGTGTCCAGGCCGTCCGGCAGGGAGCGCACGAGCGGCCCGATCCGCGCCGCGTCCAGAGCGGTCCACATCTGCTCGTCCGAGGCGTCCGCCCGGGCGAAGGCCAGGTTCGCGCGGATGGTGTCGTGGAACAGATGCGCGTCCTGGGTGACCACACCGACGGCGGACCGCAGGGACCGAAGGGTGAGATCGCGGACGTCGTGCCCGCCGATGCGTACCGACCCCGACCGCACGTCGTACATGCGCGGAACGAGCTGGCTGATCGTCGTCTTGCCCGCTCCGGACGGGCCGACCAACGCGATCACCTGCCCCGGCTCGACCCGGAAGGTGACATCGTGCAGCACCGGCGTGGGCACCCGCGGGTCGAGTACGGCGACCGACTCCAGCGACGCCAGGGAGACCTCGTCGGCGGCCGGATAACGGAAACCGACATGATCGAACTCGATGGTCGCCGCGCCTGCCGGCAGATCGACAGCGCCCGGCCGGTCGGCGATCGCCGGCTCCAAATCGAGCACCTCGAAGACCCGCTCGAAGGACACCAGCGCCGTCATGACGTCGACGTGCACGTTGGAGAGCTGAGTGAGCGGCCCGTAGAGCCGCCCGAGGTAGGCCGTGAGCGCGACCAGGGTACCGACCTCCAAGCTGCCCTGGGCAGCGAACCGACCGCCTATCCCGTAGACGATCGCGGTCGCGAGCGAGGCGACCAGGGTGAGCGAGACGAAGAATATGCGGCCGTACATGGCCTGGGTCACCCCGATGTCACGCACCCGCCCGGCCCGAACACGGAAGTTCTCGTCCTCCYGTTCCGCCGAACCATACAGTTGCGCGAGCATCGCTCCGGACACGTTGAATCGTTCCGTCATCGTCGTGTTCATCTCGGCGTTCAACCCGTAGCTCTCCCGGGTCAGCCTGGCCAGGCGGGGCGCCAACAAGCGGGCCGGAATAATAAATACCGGCAGCAACACGAGCGACACGAGCGTGATCCGCCAGGACAGCACCAGCATCGCGGCGAGCACGAATCCGGCGGACAGGATATTCGACAGCACCGACGACAGCGTGTTGGTGAACGCCGACTGCGCGCCGAGCACGTCGTTGTTCAACCGGCTGATGAGCGCCCCGGTCTGGGTCCGGGTGAAGAAGGCGAGCGGCTGGCACTGCACGTGCCGGAACACCTGGCTGCGCATCTCGTAGATMAGACCCTCGCCGATCCGGGCCGAGAACCAGCGCTGCGCGAGCGACAGACCGGCGTCCAGGAACGCCAGGCCCGCGACGACCGCGGCGAGCGCCTGCACGAACCCCACCCGGTGGCGCACGATGCCGTCGTCGATGATCGTCTTGAAGATCATCGGAACAACCGCACCGACAGCCGAGCTGAGCACGATGAGCGCGAGAAAGTAGGCGAGCTGCCGCCGATGGGGGCGGGCGAAGGCGACGATCCTGCGCAGGGTGCCAGGCCRCAGCGAGGTCCGGGTGACCGAACGGTCCTGTTGGAAGGTACGCATCGTGGACCAACCGTCCGTTCCCGGTCGCATCAGCCCTCCCTGGCGGCGGTGTTTAGTGTGTAACGAGGTAAGCAGGAATTGCGGACGGGCATTCCCGCAGCGGATGCGGCTCGTCGGGTGTGCTGGCTGCCGCTCACCCCGCCGCGGGGTCGTCACCGGCAGCGGAGCGGGCGATGACGACGCGTTCCCAGGCCTCGTCCTCGGCCCGCTCGTTGAGACGGCCGGAGCGGGTGGCGGGACGGGAACGCCGCGCGCCGCGCATCAGCGCCTTCACCTCGGCCGCGATGTCGCGGGGAACCGCGAGGAGCGCCGCGACCAGCACGCCGACCTGCTCGTCCAGCAGCTCACGCGGCAGGACCCGCTGGGCCAGCCCGATCCTGGCCGCTTCGTCGGCGGCGAGCTCACGGCCGGTCAGGCAGAGGTCCAGGGCATTCGCGTATCCGAGGAGCTCGACCAGCCGACCCATGGCACCGGCCGCGGGCAGGAAGCCGTCACGCGCCCAGGTCAGCCGGAAGCGCGCATCCGCGGCGAGGACCCGCAGGTCACAGGCGACCGTCACCGCGAGACCGAGGTCGCCGACCGTCGTGTCCACGACGGCCACACTGATCAGGTCGGACCGGTCGGAGACCCGCCCCATCGCGTCGCGCCACGCGCGATAGCCCGCGGCCGGGGACAGCCGCCCCTCGGCGGACGCAGGTCCTCCCTCGCCCACCCGGGGTGCGGGGTCGGTGAGGTCAGCGGCAGGCGGGGGGCAATGACCTATCCGGACAACCAGGACCCGGACCTCACCGGTCAACCGACGCAGTTCGCCGACCAGCGCCGACGCGAGAGCCGGGAACGAACCGGCCCCGCCGGTATCACCGAGGTCCGTCATCCCGATCGTGACGAGAGGCCCGGCGACCCGCACGCGCAGCCCGGCCGCCGCCGCCGCTACAGCGGCGGCGGGGACCGCCATGATTCAGGCGCTTTTCTTCTTGGTGCCCCGGGTCGCACCACCCCGGCCGCGCAGGGTCGTACCGGACTCCGAGAGGATCCGGTGGACGAACCCGTACGAACGACCAGAGGACTCGGCGAGCAGGCGGATGCTCTGCCCACCTTCGTACTTCTTCCGAAGTTCGGCGGCAAGCTTGTCCCGCTCGGCGCCGGTGATCCGGGTTCCTTTCCTGAGCTCGGCCAACGTGGCCCCCTCCGTGTTCGATGATCTGCGAACCGATCTTCACTCAGCTTGAGTAAACGCGCCACTCGAAGCAGATGTGATCCATCACACGCGACGCCGGTGCATGACCGTGCCCTCGCGTTCCTTCCTCCATGCCGGCGGTCACCAGCGATGGCACGGGTCRCACCCACCCGCTGGCACAGCAGGCGCGCATGGCCGACAGTGCTACCGAGACCAGTGTCCCCAATCCCCGGTACGCGGCCCGACAACAGCATCGGCGCGTCGCCACGAACATCGTCATCTTCGCGATCAAGATCTTCTCTCGATGCAACGCTGCAGGTACGACCATCAGTCGATCACTGTACAGAGCGAGCCGACGGACCGCGAACGCGGYCGATCGATTCGACTGATTCCTCACATCCGACACCGGTTGTCCACCTCGTCGGGGCCGGGCCCGCTCCCGTGYCAAGGCCCGATCCGGCGAGACCGCGGACGGCTCGTCGCACCCCCGCCGGCACCTCCGGCATCCGGCTCGGGAGCAACTGCGGCGCTGGGAGCGAACCGGACTCGTTACCGTGCAGTGGTGGTCGGTGACGTAATGATCTCCGGGTCGGCACCGAAGGTGCCCAGCTACGCGGCCTGCCTCGGTACGGACCGGTGAGCGCGACGGACGGCGCCTCCGACCCGACCGCTGTCGCCGCCTCCAGCCGGTCGCCCGGACCGCGTGGCGGCCTGTCCCGGCCCTGGGCTGGGTCCGCCGGGCATACCGAGGCCAGCGAGGCGGCGCTGTGGCTCATCCTGGTGGCCTGCGGTCTCGTCGGCATGTTCCTCGTCTCCACCGGCGACCTTGATCTGGGCATCGGTGACCCGCCGCTGCGCGGCGGATGGGCTCCCCGTCTCGATTCCCTCGTCCTGGTCCCGCTCGCGATCGCCGTGGTCGTGATTGCCCTCACCGCCTGGTGGGCCTCGACCATCCCCCCGGCGGCCACCCCGAACACCCCGAACACCCCGGCCATCCCGAACACCCCGAACACCCCGAACACCCCGGCCATGGCGACCGGCCCGACGAACAGGCTGCCCTGGACCGTCCTGCTCGTCCTGGGCTACGTCGGATCGCTGGCGTGGAGCGGCACGCTCGCGCTGGTCGCACCCGGGGAGATCACGGCGGATCTTCGCATCCCGGCGGATCTCCTGGCGGCGGCAAAAGCCGTCGGTGACGATCCGCTCGGCTTCCTCGCCTCCTACACCGCGACCACCACGCACGCCGCCGCGGGGACTACGGCCGTCCTGCCGACCCATCCTCCGGGCCCCGTCCTGACCGTCTGGGTGCTCACCAGGGTGGGGATGCACGGCGCGGTCGCGATCGGGATGCTGTTCACCGCCCTGGGCACGCTGGTCGTCCCCGCCGTCTCGATCGCGGTGCGCTCGTTGTGCCATGAGACGRCCGCCCGGCGCCTGGTCCCCGTCCTCGTCCTGGCCCCGTGGAACGGATGGATGGCGGCGTCCCCGGACGCCGTCACGGCTACCCTGGCCACCCTGGCCGTCGCGGTGGGGGTGGTCGGATGCGAACCGGGTCGGCGCTCGATGTGRTGGGCGCTGGCAAGCGGGCTGCTGCTCGGCCTCGCGGGGCTGTTCGGCTACGCCTCGGTCTGGCTTGGCGTGGCGGTCGCGGCGGCCTACTTCGTCCGCCGTCGCCCGATCCTCAACGTCATGACCGGCCTGGGCGCGCTCCTGCCGCTGTGGCTCTTCTACGCGTGGGGTTTCTCCTGGCCCGACGGGCTGGCCCTGGCGAGCGCGCCACGGCCGGGGCTCGCCGGCACGCTGGCCTGGATCGCCGTGGATCTGACCGTGGTCGTCCTCGTCGGCGGGCCGGTTCTCGTCCGGGCGGCGCGCCGCCTGCGGCTGACCCCGGGCTGGCCGCTGCTGGTGGGGGCCGGCGCGACGATGCTGTTCGCGACGGTCCTCGGACTGGCCGAGGGCGACGTCGAAGAGTCCTGGCTGCCGGTTTTCCCCTGGTTGCTGGTGGCCGCGGTGGYGCCCCGTCCCCGACCGGAACTGCCTGGGGACAAGCTACGGGCGGGAAACCTGCCGGTGGTACTGATGTCCCTCGGCGCCCTGAGCGCGCTCGCGCTGCGGCTCTGCCTCGCCGGCGGCACCGGCTGACGGATCCCGTCGTCGACCCGGCTCGTCGCGGAGGATGTCGGGCTCGAGGAAGATGCGCAGCGGAACCGCCACCGCGGCCCGCAGCGCCGCCTCCGCGCCGTTGATGGTGGCGGCCACCTCGGGCATCGCCAGTTCCGCCCCGATACCGATCTTGGCGGCGACGAGCAGCTCGTCCGGCCCGAGGTGCAGCGTGCGCAGGTGGATGACCGTGGCGACGCCCGGGGCGGCGGCGAGCGTGCGGCGGATGGTGGCGACCATTGCCGGGGCTGCGGCCTCGCCCACCAGCATGCCGTACGCCTCGGTCGCCACGATGACGGCCACGATCAGCAGGAGCACGCCGATGGCCAGCGTTCCCGCGCCGTCCCAGATCGGGTCGTCTAGTGCCAGCGTCAGTCCGACCCCGAGCAACGCGAAGATCAGCCCCAGCTCGGCTGCCAGGTCCTCCAGCAGGACGATGGGCAGTTCCGGGGCCCGCGCCTCCCGAATAAACCGCCACCAGGACCGGTCGCCCTTCGTCTTCTTCGACTCGCGCATGGCGGTCGCGAAGGAGTAGGACTCCAGCAGCACCGCGATCAGCAGGACGACGACCGCGACCAGCCCGCTCTCCAGCTCATGCGGATGGCGCAGCTTCTCGACGCCCTCATACACCGAGAACAGCCCGCCGAGGCTGAACAACACGATCCCGACCAGGAAGCCGGCGATGTAACGCGCCCGCCCGTACCCGAAGGGATGCTCCTCGTCCGGCGGCTGGACGGAACGTTTCTGGCCGAGCAGGAGCAGGCCCTGGTTGCCGGAGTCGGCCACCGAGTGGATGGACTCGGCCAACATCGACGACGACTGAGTGACCAGGAACGCGACGAACTTCGCCAGCGCGATACCCAGATTGGCGGCCAGTGCCGCCATTACCGCCTTGGTGCCGCCCTGCGTACTCACAAAGGTTCTCCGTTCGGTTCCCGGCGCAGGGTCCCTGCTCAGGCCAGGGTGATGAGCTCGGCCAGATCGGGTGACCAGTTGTCCTCGACCCCGTCCGGCAGCATCAGGACCTTCTGCGGGTCGAGTGCCTCGACGGCCCCCGGGTCGTGGGTGACTAGGACGACCGAGCCCCGGTACGTGGCGAGCGCGGCAAGCACCTCGTCGCGCGAGGCGGGGTCGAGGTTGTTCGTCGGCTCATCGAGCAGGAGGACGTTGGCGGAGCTGCAGACCAGTCCGGCGAGCGCGAGGCGGGTCTTCTCGCCGCCGGACAGGGTCTCGGCGCGCTGCTCCACGCTGTCTCCGCTGAACAGGAACGCGCCCAGGATGCGACGCAGCTCCACGTCCGACGTCCCCGGCGCGGCGGCCCGCATGTTGTCCAGCACCGAGCGGCTGGTGTCCAGCGTCTCGTGTTCCTGCGCGTAGTACCCGAGACGTAGACCGTGACCGGGATGCACCTGGCCGACGTCGGGTGCCTCCTGGCCCGCCAGGATGCGCAGCAGCGTGGTCTTGCCGGCACCGTTCAGCCCGAGGACCACGACCCGCGAGCCGCGGTCGATCGCGAGGTCCACACCGGTGAACACCTCCAGCGAGCCGTAGGACTTCGACAGTCCGGTGGCGGTCAGCGGCGTGCGGCCGCACGGAGCCGGGTCCGGGAAGCGCAGCTTGGCCACCCGGTCCGCGACGCGCGCCTCGGCGAGCCCGGCCGCGAGCCGCTCGGCCCGCCGGTCCATCTGATGGGCGGCCCGCGCCTTGGTCGCCTTGGCGCGCATCTTGTCGGCCTGCGCCTTCAGYGAGTCGATCTTCTTCTCGGCATTGGCGCGTTCCCGGCGACGGCGGCGCTCGTCCAGCTCGCGCTGGTTGAGGTAGGTCTTCCAGTTCACGTTGTAGACGTCGAGGGTGGCCCGGTTGGCGTCGAGGTGGAAGACCTTGTTCACGCACTTGTCGAGCAGGTCGACGTCGTGGCTCACCACGATCAGGCCGCCCGTGTGGGCGCGCAGGAAGTCCCGCAGCCACCCGATCGAGTCGGCGTCGAGGTGGTTCGTCGGCTCGTCGAGCAGCAGGGTCGCGTCGGCGTTGCCGGACCCGGCGAACAGGATGCGGGCGAGTTCGACCCGCCGCCGCTGCCCACCGGACAGGGTGCCGATGGGCTGGGCGAGCACCCGATCGGCCAGGCCCAGCGACGAGCAGATCCGGGCAGCCTCCGCCTCGGCGGCATAACCGCCGAGCGTCCCGAATCGCTCCTCCAGGCTGCCGTAGCGGCGGATCGCCGCGTCCCGCGCCGTGGCGTCGACCAGCTCGGCCATCTCCAGCTGCAGCTTCTCCATCTCGCGCAGGAGAACGTCGAGACCGCGCGCCGACAGCACCCGATCACGGGCGGTGTCGGCCAGATCGCCGGTACGCGGGTCCTGGGGGAGGTAACCCATCTCACCCCGGATGTCGACGGTGCCGGCGAACGGCAGCCCCTCCCGGGCAAGCACCTTCAGCAACGTTGTCTTGCCGGCCCCGTTGCGCCCGACGAGACCGATCCGGTCGTTCGGCTGCACCCGGAAGGATACGGGCTCGATCAGAGTGCGGGCTCCGGCACGCAGTTCGAGCTCGGACACAATGATCATCGAGGTAGGGCCTCTTTCGGGCTTCCAGACAACGCCGGGYGAGCGTCAGAGCGTTACACCGGCGACGTCGGGTTGACACGGACAACGGCGGGGACCCCACCAGAGCACGGCGAACCGGGACGACCGAGGTCGGGCACGGGGTAGGTCGGGCACGGGGTAGACCGCGCACCGTGCCCACCAGGGACGGCACGGTCGGGCGCGCGACGATCACGATACGACGATGCTCATGACCTCAAGAGTACGGAAGCCATCGGGCGCCGTGGCCGCCGGATAGCCCTCGAACAGGTCCGCCACGCGCCAGAGCGTAAGGTGCCCCGTGCGCCCACGGTCACCCGCCGTCGTCCGGGTGGCCGCGCGCCGGCCAGGCCGCTGCCCGCCCGCCACGAGAACATGGGCGACGTCCGTCCACCGCCCAGCCGCATGCGTCGCCGCGCAGGCGCACCGATCGAAAGGCACACCATGTCGACGCTCCTCGTGACCGGAGCCGCCGGGTTCATCGGATCGAACTTCGTCCGCTACTGGCGGACGCGGCATCCGGAGGACGCGGTCGTGGCGCTCGACGCCCTGACCTACGCCGGCTGCCGGGAGAACCTCGCCGACGTCGCGGACCGCGTCACGTTCGTCCACGGCGACATCCGTGACCAGGAGCTCGTCGAGTCGGTGCTGCGGGAGCACTCCGTGGACGTGGTGGTGAACTTCGCCGCCGAGTCGCACAACAGCCTGGCGATCATCCGCCCCGGCGAGTTCTTCGCGACGAACGTGATGGGTACCCAGACCCTGCTCGAGGCGGCACGCACGGTCGGGGTGGCCCGCTTCCACCAGATCTCCACCTGCGAGGTCTACGGCGACATGGACCTCAACGACCCCGGTGCCTTCACCGAGGACTCCCCCTACCTCCCCCGCACGCCCTACAACGCGGCGAAGGCCGGCGGGGACCACGCCGTACGCGCCTACGGCTTCACCTACAACCTCCCCGTGACGATCACCAACTGCTCGAACAACTACGGTCCCTACCAGTTCCCGGAGAAGGTCATCCCCCTGTTCGTAACCCGGGCGCTGCAGGGCGAGTCGCTCCCGATGTACGCCTCCACCACGAACCGGCGCGAGTGGCTGCACGTGATGGACCACTGCCGGGCGATCGACGCGGTTCTGGACCGTGGGCGGCTCGGCGAGACCTACCACGTCGGATCCGGCGTCGAGGCGGACATCGAGACGATCGCCGACACGGTGCTCGCCGAGCTCGGTCTGCCCGCGTCGTTGAAGACGATCGTGCCCGACCGCCCCTCGCACGACCGCCGCTACCTGCTGGACTCCACCAAGCTGCGGACCGAGCTGGGCTGGACGCCGTTGATCGACTTCGCCGAGGGCATGCGGTCGACCATCGCCTGGTACAAGGAGAACGAAGCCTGGTGGCGTCCGCTGCTCGGTCGCTCCCCGGTCTCCGAAACGGCCTGGACGAGCTGACGGCTCCAGCCGAGCTGAGGCGTCAGCCGCCGGTCAGCGATGCGTACAGYCGCGCGGTGCGCTCGGCGATCGCCGCCCAGCCGAACTCGGTGACGGCCCGGTCCCGGCCCGCATGGCCCATCGCGGCCGCCCGGACCGGGTCCGCGAGCACCTCGTTGACGGCCCCGGCCAGCGCGCCGGGGTCGCCGGGCGGCACCAGCAGACCGGTGACGCCGTCGTCGACGACCTCGGGAATGCCACCGACCCGGGAGGCGACGACCGCGGTGCCGCACGCCATCGCCTCCAGGTTGACGATGCCGAGCGGCTCGTAGACCGACGGGCAGACGAACACGGTGGCATGGCTGAGCAGCTGGATCACCTCCGGCTTCGTCAGCATCCCGGGCAGCCAGACCACGCCGTCGCGGCCTGCGCGCAGGCCCTCGACCAGGTCGGTGATCTCCGTGAGCAGCGCAGGGGTGTCCGGGGCCCCGGCACAGAGCACGAGCTGCGCCCGGGGGTCGATCGCCGCAGCCGCCCGCAGCAGCACCGGCAGCYCCTTCTGCCGGGTAATCCGCCCCACGAAGATCACCGTCGGCCGGGCCGGATCCACCCCGTGACGTTCCAGCACGTCGGTCGCGGTGTCCGGACGGTACTCGTCGGTGTCGATGCCATTGCGGATGACGTGCACACGGGCCGGATCGACCGCCGGGTAGGCATCGAGGATGTCCACGCGCATGCCCGCGCTGACCGCGACCACGGCGGCCGCCGACTCGATCGCGACCCGCTCGCACCAGGACGACACCCGGTAGCCCCCGCCCAGCTGCTCGGCCTTCCAGGGACGCCGGGGCTCCAGCGAGTGCGAGGTCATCACGTGCGGGACGCCGCCGAGCAGCGCGGCGAGATGGCCACCGAGATTCGCGTACCAGGTGTGCGAGTGGATCACGTCCGCGCCGACCGCCGCGGCGGCCATGGACAGGTCCATCGACACGGTCCGCAGCGCGTCGTTCGCGTCGGCGAGCGCAGCCCAGCCCCGGTGCGCCGCGACCGCGGCGACCCCCGGGGCACCCGCCCTCTCGACCACCGGTCGGTCGACGGCGCCGGTCGACGGCGCCGCACCCGCGGGCCCGCCGCCCGCCGACCCGCCGCCCGGCGCCGGCCCCTCGCGGTGGACGGTGAGGTCGACAAGCCGGGCGAGCTCCCGGCTCAGGTACTCGACGTGCACACCCGCCCCGCCGTAGACGTCCGGGGGGTACTCCCGGGTGAGCATGGCGACGCGCATGTGCGGTCTCTCCCAACGGTGCCGTGACGGGACGGGTGCAAACGGGACGGGTGCGGGCGGTGGAGGCGAGGAGCGGGGCGGGTGCGGGCGGATGGGGCGGATGGCGGCCGGTTCAGTCGGCGATCGTGACGCCCTTGCCGACGACGGTGATGCCCTGCTCGCTCACGGTGTAGCCGCGGGCGCGGTCCCGGTCCTTGTCCACCCCGACCTGGGCGCCCGCCGGCACGTGCACGTTCTTGTCCAGGATGGCGTCGCGGACGACGGCCCCCCGGCCRACGAGCACGTTGTCCATGAGCACCGTGTGGTCGACCTCGGCCCAGGAGCTCACCCGCACTCCCGGGGACAGCACCGACGAGCGCACCGTGCCCCCGGAGATGATGACTCCATTGCTGACGATGCTGTTCACGGCCGTGCCGGTGCGCTGCAGGCCGTCGTGCACGAACTTCGCCGGTGGCAGCGAGGGGATGCTGGTGAGGATCGGCCACTCCCGGTTGTAGAGGTTGAACACCGGGTCGAGCGCACACAGATCCATCTGCGCCTCGAAGTACGAGTCGACGGTGCCGACGTCGCGCCAGTAGCCGCGGTCACGCACCGTCGTGCCCGGGACGACGTTGCCGGCGAAGTCRTACACCGCCGCCGCCCGCTGGGCCACGAGCATCGGGATGATGTTCCCGCCCATGTCGTGGACGCTGTCCTCGTCCGCGGCGTCCTTGCGCAGGGCGTCGATCAGCACGTCCGTCGAGAAGACGTAGTTACCCATCGAGGCGAACGTYTCCTCGGGGCTACCCGGCAGACCCGGCGGATCGGCGGGCTTCTCCAGGAACGCCTCGATCGTGCGGCCGTCGGGCGCCGTCTGGATGACCCCGAACGCCCTGCCCTCGGATCTCGGCACCCGCAGCCCGGCGACGGTGACGCCGGCTCCGCTGTCGAGATGCTGGGCGACCATCTGCCGCGGGTCCATCCGGTACACATGGTCCGCGCCGAAGACCACGACGATGTCCGGGGCGTCGTCGTAGACGAGGTTCAGCGACTGGTGGATGGCGTCGGCGCTGCCGGCGAACCATCGCGGCCCCAGCCGCTGCTGCGCCGGCACCGGCGTGACGTAGTTGCCGAGCAGGTTGCTCATCCGCCATGTCGTCGTGATGTGCCGGTCGAGACTGTGGCTCTTGTACTGGGTCAGGACCGCGATGCGCAGGTAGCCCGCGTTCACCAGGTTGGACAGCACGAAGTCGATCAGGCGGTACAGCCCGCCAAAGGGGACGGCGGGCTTCGCCCGGTCCGCGGTCAGCGGCGCCAGCCGCCGTCCGGCACCCCCGGCCAGCACCAGACCGAGGACCCGCGGGCTCGGCACAGACAGGCTCCCGTCTTCCGGCTCGATCTCCGAACGACCGGCGGGGCCGGACACCACGCCACGAGGCGGGAAGCCCGCCGAAATGGGCCGATGACGACGCCGATCGCCTGGTTCCGACCCTACAAGCCTGGCGGGCGGATACGGGCGGAGTGAGCGGTGGTTGCTGGGTAGCCAGCCGTACGTTGCGCGAACCCCACCGGTTGTTCATCCAGTGGGCCGGGGGGACGTCAGACGTTGAAGCCGAGCGCGCGCAGCTGCTCGCGACCGTCGTCGGTGATCTTGTCCGGCCCCCACGGCGGCATCCAGACCCAGTTGATGGTCACGTCCGCGGCCAGCCCGTCCGGGCCGTCGACCAGGGCGGAGCGGGTCTGGTCCTCGATGACGTCGGTGAGCGGGCAGGCCGCCGAGGTCAGCGTCATGTCGAGGGTGAYGGTGTTGTCGTCGGCGACGTGGATGCCGTAGACGAGGCCGAGGTCGACGACGTTGATGCCGAGTTCCGGGTCGACGACGTCGCGCATCGCCTCCTCGATGTCCTCGAAGCTGGYGAGCTCCGGCGGGGCGTCCGGTCCCGTCGGGTCCGGGTCCAGCACCGGCTTCGGGACCCCGGCGGGCTGATCCGCCGCCTCGGCGGTTTCTCCCGTCGCGKCCGAGCGCGTCTCGGTCACCGTCTCGCTC
Organism: Frankia sp. CgMI4; assembly: GCF_001756285.1. Lineage (NCBI taxonomy): Bacteria > Bacillati > Actinomycetota > Actinomycetes > Frankiales > Frankiaceae > Frankia > Frankia sp. CgMI4. The sequence goes on along the minus strand of NZ_MAQZ01000003.1, from coordinate 162,530 downwards.
ATGGCTTCTCCTGCTCGGGTACGTCGAGGGGGGCGACGCGGGGGTACGCGACAGAGGTGGATGCGCCGGCGACGGCGACACTCGGATCCATCGCCTTAGCGGTCGCGTCCTTCCACGCCATCCAGGACAGCAGGGCACATTTCACCCGGGCGGGGTACTTGGAGACGCCGGCGAACGCCACGGCGTCCTCCAGCACGTCCTCGTCACCCTCGATGGTGCCCCGCGACTGCATCAGCGCCAGGAACTCGCGTTMGAGCTTCAGCGCCGCGTCGACCGACTTGCCGATCACGAGGTCGCTCATGACGCTCGCCGACGCCTGACTGATCGAACAGCCCTCGCTCTCGTAGGAGACGTCCTCGACGACCCCGTCCGAGACCTTCACCCGCAGGGTCACCTCGTCGCCGCAGGTCGGGTTGACGTGGTGCACTTCGGCGTCGAAGGGATCCCGCAGCCCCCGGTGGAGCGGGTTGCGGTAGTGGTCCARGATGATCTCCTGGTACATGGAGTCGAGTTTCACCTCAGAAAGAACCTCCGGACCCCGTGCAGTCCTTCCACCAGGGCGTCGACCTCGCCGGTCGTCGTGTAGAGGTGGAACGACGCGCGGGTCGTCGCAGGTACCCCGAACCGCAGGCAGACCGGCCGGGCGCAGTGGTGCCCGACCCGCACGGCAATGCCGCGCTCGTCGAGGATCTGTCCGACGTCGTGGGGATGGATCGGCCGGCCGTCGTCCTCGTGCAGCACAAAGGAGATCGCCCCGCCGCGGGCGTCCGCCGCCGGCGGACCGATGATCCGCAACCCCGGCACCTCGGCGAAGGCGTCCAGCGCGTAGGCCGTCACCGCGTGCTCGTGCTCGGCGACGGCCGGCATGCCGAGCGCGGTCAGGTAGTCGACGGCCGCGCCGAGCCCGACCACCTGGGCAATCATCGGGGTGCCGGCCTCGAACCGGTGCGGCGGCGCCGCGTAGGTCGAGCCCTCCATGGTGACAAGCTCGATCATCTCGCCGCCGCCGAGGAAGGGCGGCATGACCCCAAGCAGCTCGTAGCGTCCCCAGAGCACCCCGACCCCGGTGGGCGCGCACATCTTGTGCCCGGTGAAGGCCAGGAAGTCCACCCCGAGCTCGGTGACGTCGACCGGGTTGTGCGGTACCGACTGGGAGCCGTCGAGCACGGTCAGCGCGCCGACCTCGCGGGCCCGCGCCACCACCTGCGCGACCGGGTTGATCGTGCCGAGAATGTTCGACTGGTGGACGAAGGCGACGACCTTCGCCCGCTCGGTGATGATCGAATCGAGGTTGCTCAGGTCGAGCCGGCCGTCGTCGGTCAGCCCGATCCAGCGCAGCGTCGCCCCGGTGCGCCGGGCCAGCATCTGCCACGGCACGAGATTGGAGTGATGCTCCATCTCGGTGACGACGATCTCGTCACCCGGGCCGACCCGGAACCGCTCCGCCTCGGCGCCGGCGGCCCCGGCGTTGCTCATCGCGTAGGCGACGAGGTTCAGCGCCTCCGAGGAGTTCTTGGTGAACACCACCTCCCGGCGGTCGCCCGCCCCGATGAAGGCGGCGACCTTGTCCCGGGAGGCCTCGTACAGCCCGGTGGCCTCCTCGGCCAGCACGTGGATGCCGCGGTGCACGTTGGCGTTGTGCAGCTCGTAGTAGGTCCGCTCGGCGTCGAGCACCGCCAGCGGCTTCTGCGAGGTGGCGGCGCTGTCGAGGTAGACCAGCGGCCGGTCGCCGTGCACCGTGCGGGCCAGGACGGGGAAGTCCCGGCGGACCTGCTCGACGTCGAACCCGCCGACGAGCCGGGGTCCGGACCCCGGGCGCACGGCCGCGTCGGTCAGCGTCATGACACCGCTCCCACGCCGGCCGGCGTGGCCGCGCCGCCACCCTTGACGTAGCGGTCGTAGCCGGACTCCTCCAGCACGGCGGCCAGTTCCGGGCCGCCCTCGTCGACGATCCGCCCCGCCGCCATGACGTGGACGAACTCGGGACGGATGTAGCGCAGGATGCGGGTGTAGTGGGTGATGAGCAGGATGCCCGTCTCCCCCTTGGCCCGCACCGACTCGATACCTGCGGAGACGATGCGCAGCGCGTCGACGTCGAGGCCGGAGTCGGTCTCGTCCAGCACGGCGATCTTCGGCTTGAGCAACGCCATCTGCAGGATCTCGTGACGCTTCTTCTCGCCGCCGGAGAAGCCCTCGTTGACGTTGCGCTCGGCGAACGCCGGGTCCATCTCGAGCGCGGCCATGGAGGTCTTGACCTCCTTGACCCAGGTCCGCAGCTTCGGCGCCTCGCCGCGCACGGCCGTGACCGAGGAGCGCAGGAAGTTCGACACCRAGACCCCGGGGATCTCCACCGGGTACTGCATCGCCAGGAAGATCCCGGCCCGGGCCCGGGCGTCGACGCTCATCGCGAGGACGTCCTCGCCGTCGAGCGTGATGCTGCCCTCGGTGACCGTGTACTTGGGATGGCCCGCGATCGAATAGGACAGCGTCGACTTACCCGACCCGTTCGGCCCCATAATCGCGTGCGTCTCGCCCTTGCGGACGGTCAGGTCCACCCCGCGCAGGATCTCGCGCGTGCCCTCGCCGTCCGTCTCCACCGAGACATGCAGATTGCGGATCTCCAGTGTGGACACCGCTGCCGTCACCCTCGTTCCGGGTTCGAATGTGTGACGTCGACGAGCACGTCGTCGCCGTCGATGGTCACTGCGTACGTGGGCACCGGCTCAATCGCCGGCAGGCTCAGCGGGACGCCGCTGGCCAGGTCGAACTGGGACCCGTGCAGCCAGCACTCGATCTTGCCGTCCTCGGCCTCGCCCTGGGAGAGCATCACGTCGGCGTGCGAGCACTCGTCACGCACGGCGTAGACCGCCCCGCCCGACCGCACCACGCACACCGGCACGCCCTCGATCTCGGTGCCGATCGCGGTGCCCTCGGCGAGGTCCGCGGCGGCACACACCCGGTGCCACCGCGGGGCGACCGAGGAGCCGCCCGCGGCAGAACCGCCGGTCGCGGTCGTCATCCGCCCACCTCCACCGACAACTCCGCCGACGACGGCTCCGCAGCCTCGTCCGGGAGGTCGGCCGACAGCTCGCCGGCAATCTTGATCATGATGCGTTCCCGCAGCTCCGGCACGTCGATCCGGTCGATGATCTCGGCGAAGAAACCGTGCACCACGAGCCGGCGGGCCTCCTCGGGCGAGATCCCCCGCGACTGCAGGTAGAACAGCGCCTCGTCATCGAACCGGCCGGTGGCACTGGCGTGACCGGCACCGGTGACCTCACCGGTGAGGATCTCCAGGTTCGGGACCGAGTCGGCCCGCGCGCCGTCGGTGAGCACGAGATTGCGGTTGAGCTCGTAGGTGTCCGTGCCCACGGCGCCGGCGCCGATGAGGACGTCGCCGATCCACACCGCGTGGGCGGCGTCCCCGCGCAGCGCGCCCTTGTAGGTGACCCGGCTGCGGCAGGAACGCGGCTCGTGCGTGACGAGCAGCCGGTGCTCCTGGTGCTGGCCGGCATCGGTGAAGAACACGCCGTAGAGCTCGGCGTCGCCGCCGGGCCCGCGGTAGTCCACGGTCGGGTTGAGCCGCACCAGATCACCGCCGAGGGTGATGGTGAACGAGCGCAGCCGAGCGTCGCGCCCCAGCGAGTAGGCGTGCGCGCCGAGGTGCACGGCGTCGTCGTCCCAGTCCTGCAGGGTGATGAAGGTGAGCGAGGCGCCGTGCCCCACGTACACCTCGACGTTGCCGGCGTAGGTGGCGCTGCCGGTGTGGTCGAGCACCACGGTGGCGGACGCAAACGGGCCCACTTCGACGAGGACGTGACCGTAGGCCACCCCGCCCGGGGAGCCGCGCCGCCCGCCGTCGCCGCTCGTCGCGACGAACCCGGCCGGGGACCTGGGGCTCTCACCGTGCAGGTGCACGACCACCGGCTCGGTGAGCGCGGCCTCGGCCGGGACGGTGACGGCGAGCGCGCCCGCCGACCGGGTCAGGGCGAAGGCGGCCACCCGGTCGGCCGGGGTCAGCACCCGACCGATCCGGGCGTCGGCGGCGGCGAGCTGCTCCACCTCGACCCCCGCGGGCGCGGTGACCGACACGGAGACCTTGCCGTCGGCCTCGGGGCCGGTCGGCAGTCCGCGCAGCCGGCGCAGCGGGGTGAACCGCCACGCCTCCTCGCGTCCGGTGGGCACGGCGTGGTCGAGCGGGTTACGGGACCGTACGGGACGGGGTACGGCACCGGAGGCGGCCGGGGGCCGACCGGTGGCGTCGATGACGAMCATCAGCCGACCGCACCTTCCATCTGCAGCTCGATGAGGCGGTTGAGCTCGAGGGCGTACTCCATGGGCAGCTCCCGGGCGATCGGCTCGACGAAGCCGCGCACGACCATCGCCATCGCCTCCTCCTCGGACAGACCCCGGCTCATCAGGTAGAACAGCTGGTCCTCGCCGACCTTGGAGACGCTCGCCTCGTGCCCGATGGAGGCGTCGTCCTCGCGCACGTCAACGTAGGGGTAGGTGTCCGAGCGGCTCACCGTGTCGACGAGCAACGCGTCGCACTTGACCGTCGAGCGGGAGGCCGACGAGCCCTCGTTGATCTGGACGAGCCCGCGGTAGGACGTCCGCCCGCCGCCGCGGGCCACCGACTTGGAGACGATCGTCGAGGAGGTGCGGGGCGCGGCGTGCACCATCTTCGCGCCCGCGTCCTGGTGCTGACCGGCACCGGCGAAGGCGATGGAGAGCACCTCGCCCTTGGCGTGCTCGCCGAGCAGCCACACGGCCGGGTACTTCATCGTCACCTTGGAACCGATGTTGCCGTCGATCCACTCCATGGTGCCGCCCTCGTGGCAGGCGGCACGCTTGGTGACCAGGTTGTAGACGTTGTTCGACCAGTTCTGGATGGTCGTGTACCGGCAGCGCGCGTTCTTCTTCACGACGATTTCGACGACCGCCGAGTGCAGCGAGTCCGACGAGTAGACCGGCGCCGTGCAGCCCTCGACGTAGTGCACGTAGGCGCCCTCGTCGACGATGATCAGCGTCCGCTCGAACTGGCCCATGTTCTCGGTGTTGATCCGGAAGTAGGCCTGCAGCGGGATCTCGACCTGCACGCCCGGCGGCACGTAGATGAAGGATCCGCCCGACCACACCGCCGTGTTCAGCGCGGCGAACTTGTTGTCCCCGACCGGGATCACCGAGCCGAAGTACTCCTGGAACAGCTCCGGATGCTCACGCAGCCCGGAGTCGGTGTCCAGGAAGAGGACACCCTGCTCCTCGAGGTCCTCCCGGATCTTGTGGTAGACGACCYCGGACTCGTACTGGGCGGCGACCCCGGCAATGAGGCGCTGCTTCTCCGCCTCGGGAATGCCGAGCCGGTCGTAGGTCGCCCGGATGTCCTCGGGTAGGYCCTCCCACTCCTCGGCCTGCTTCTCGGTGGAGCGGACGAAGTACTTGATGTTGTCGAAGTCGATGCCCGACAGGTCGGCACCCCAGGTCGGCATGGGCTTGCGCTCGAACAGCCGCAGCCCCTTGAGGCGCAGGTCGGTCATCCACGACGGCTCGGACTTCTTGGCCGAGATGCCGCGGACAACCGCCTCGGACAGGCCGCGCTCCACGTCGGCGGCGTAGGCGTCGGTGTCAGCCCATCCGAACCGATAGGAACCAAGGCCTTCCAGGGCGGTCTCGGCAGAGGTGGTCATAGGGCGAAACCCTCCGAAGACGAGGATGGTGGACAGGCCAGGGACGCGGGCCGGGCCGGGCCGGATCCGGCCACGGCGGAATCGGGCAGCACCCGAGCGGAGCCGTCCTTCCCGGACCCGCTCTGATCGGACCCGTTCCGATCGGACCGGGCACGCGAAGCCATGCCGGGCGCCGTGCCCGCGGGCGGATGATCCGCGGCGGTGTGGCTCACGGCAGTGTGACCCGCGGGCGGGTGACCCGCGGGCGGGTGACCCGCGGGGATGTGGGTCGTGCAGACGCCGTCGCCGTGCGCGATCGTCGCCAGGCGCTGCACGTGGGTGTCGAGCACGCGGGCCAGCACCGCGGTCTCGGCGTCGCACAACGCCGGGAAGCGCTCCGCGACGAACTGGACCGGGCAGTGATGCTGGCAGATCTGCAGACCGGTGGGCAGCTCGGAGACGCTGGCGGTGTACCCGGCGGCGGTCATCGCCTCGGCGAGCGCCGCCGGGCGATCCGCCGGCTCCGCCGCCACGACCGCCTCGCGCACCCGCCGCTCCAGGTCGACGGCGCGGGTATCGGCGAACTGGGTGACCGCGCTCGCGCCACCCACCTCGGCCAGGAAGTGCAGCGCACCGGCCGCGAGATCGGAGTAGGCGTTGGGACCGGCCTGATGGCCGGCTTCGGTGAGCGCGTAACGCCGGGCCGGGCGTCCCCGGCCACGCGGCCCCCGGGACCGGCTCTCCGTGGGCGTGATGATGCCATCCGCGACCATGGCATCGAGATGCCTGCGGATAGCCGCCGGGGAGACCCCGAGCTGACGGGACAGCTCGGCTGCCGTGGCCGAGCCGCCCTCCAGGAGCAGACGCACGACCCGGTCGCGGGTACGGCCGTCCGCCGTCCCGCTCGTCCCGTCGTGGTCGTATTTCACAACGCCAGTGTGCCTTATTTCCTGGGCGCAGTCGAACCGGGGTCGCCGGAACTACAGCCCAATGGGGCGATCTTCGCCACAGCCATGACGCAGATCACATCCGCCGGACGTGAGCACACAACGGATACCCACGGGCCGTACCCGACCGACGACCGCAGGCGGCGGAATGCCAGACTTGCGCCCACTGCCATACCTGCGCGCCCACCCGGGCGCGCACCCCGGGTGGGCACACCAGGTCGGCACACCAGCGGGCCGACGGTCGCGACGCGCGGTCGCGCCCGGCCGCCACCGACCCGGAGACGATCTCAGGCGGGAGGCGACGGGCGGATGCGATCACAACTGTGGCGCGGCGGGGTCCGGCGGGCGCTGCTCTCCCTCGGACTGACTTTCCTGCTCGCGACCTCGGCGGCCTGCAGTGGCGGCGGGGAGAAGAGCAACGGGCTGGAGAAGCTGCCTGCCGGCGAGGTCGGCACGCGCACCCTGCAGGCGTTGCGCACCGCGACCGGCGTCCACGTCGTCGGCACCGAGGCCGACCCGCGCTCGGACGCCCCCGCCGGTTACGACCTGGTGATGTCCGGCACGGTCACCCGCGGCACCATTGACGAGTACGGTCAACGGACCCAGATCTTCAAGATCAAAGACGACACCTACGTCCGCCGCGGCCGCGCCTACTACGAGGGGACCGGTGACGCCGCGGCCGGGAACCTCCTCGCCGACCGCTGGGTCCGCCTAGCCCCCGCCGACGCCGCGAAATACAGCTACTTTACCCTCGACCGGCTCRCCGCGTCGCTGACCAGCTACGTCGTCGGGCTGTCCGGCCCGGTGCGGACCGAGAAGCTGGCCGGCACCCAGGCCGTCCGGGCCGCGGGCCCCGACGGAACAGCCTTCTGGGCGGCCAACACCGGGCCCGGCTATCCGTTGAAGGTGGTCGTCGCCGGCCGCTCCACCAACGAGATCACTTTCGACGATTACGGGACGCCCGCGACCGGCACCCCGCCCGGCGACGTCGTCGACCTGTCCAACCTCGGCTGAGCCGCCGTTCCCGGCACGCCGGGTCCGCCTTACCTACCCCTTGTCTATCTTTCCTCCCCCGCGTCCCTCTCCTTACCGTGCATCGCTCCCCTACCATGCCTCCTTACCATGCGTCCTTACCATGCGTCAGCGGACCCGTGGGCGGGAGGAACGAGATGAGCGTGCCGGCACGCGGATCCCTGGTGGCGGCGGTCGACCAGGGGACCACCGGGACCACGGTCTGCCTGCTCGACCGGGACGGGGTGGTCGTCGGCCGCGGCTACACCGGGATCCGGCCCGGGTTCCCCCGGCCGGGCTGGGTCGAGCAGGATCCGGACGAGCTCTGGCGCAGCGTCGTCGACACCGTCGCCGCGGCCCTGGCCGGCTGCGGTCGCCGGGCCGGGGAGCTCGCCGCCCTCGGCATCACCAACCAGCGCGAGACCACCGTGCTGTGGGACCGGCGGACCTCCGCCCCGGTCCACCCGGCCATCGGGTGGCAGGACCGGCGGACGGCCGCGGTCTGCGAACGCCTCACCGCCGAGGGGCACGCGGGTGCGGTGGGGGAACGCACCGGGCTGGTACTCGACCCCTACTTCTCCGGTACCAAGATCGGCTGGATCCTGGACGACGACCCCGGGCTGCGCCGGCGCGCCGGCCGGGGGGAGATCGCCTTCGGCACCGTCGATTCCTGGCTGGTCTGGAAGCTGACCGCCGGGGCCGCGCACGTCACCGACGTCACGAACGCCTCCCGCACCCTGCTGCTCGACCTCGCCGCCGCGACCTGGTCCCCGGAGATGCTCGATCTGCTGGGCGTTCCCGCCGAGGTGCTGCCCGCTGTCGCGCCGAGCTCGCGGGTCTACGCCGAGACCGATCCGGACGCCTTCCTCGACGTGCGGATCCCGGTGGCGGCCGTGATCGGCGACCAGCAGGCCGCTCTGTTCGCCCAGGGCTGCTTCGAACCCGGCCAGGCCAAGAACACCTATGGCACCGGTTCCTTCGTGCTGGTGAACACCGGCTCGGCCCTGCCGGCGCCRCAGTCGACGCTGCTGCGGACCGCGGCGTTCCAGCTCGACGGCGAACCGGTGCGGTACGCGCTGGAGGGAGCGGTCCTGTCCACCGGTGCCGCCGTCGACTGGCTACGGGACTCCCTGGGGATCATCCGGGATGCCACCGAGACCGCCGACCTGGCCGCCTCCCTGACCGGCAACGACGGCGTCTACTTCGTCCCGGCGCTCGCCGGCCTCGGCGCCCCTCACTGGGATCCCCGCGCCCGCGGCGCACTGCTCGGGATCACCCGGGGGACCACCCGGGCGCACGTCGTCCGCGCGGTGCTCGAGGGCATCGCCTACCGCACCCGGGACGTCGTCGAGGCGATGGGTGCCGCGGGCTTCCCGGTGCGCGAGCTGCGGGCCGACGGCGGGGCCGCCCGCAACCACTGGCTCATGCAGTTCCAGGCCGACCTGCTCGGCGTCGAGCTCGACGTCCCGGACAACATCGAGACGACCGCGCTCGGTTCGGCCTACCTCGCGGGGCTCGCGACCGGGTTCTTCGCCGACCGCGAGGAGCTCGCCGGGCATCGGCGCAGCGCCGAGCGGTACCGGCCGAGGCTGTCCCGGGCCGAGCGGGACCGGTCCTACCGGCGATGGCTGCGCGCCGTGGACCGGGCCCGGGACTGGGCCAAGGACGCCGACGACGCCGACTGGGACTGACCGGGCCGACGGTGCCGACCGGGCCGACCGGGACTGACCGGCCGACCGGGCTGACGGGGCTGGCGCGGCCGGAAAAACACTGTCGCGATTCCCGGATTGCGCCCCGCGACCGCGGGACCACGCCAGGGCCACGTTCCCTCGCGGCTTCTYGGTCGAACCGGCTGCCAGACGAACCGAGGCCTGACAATCTGTCACAGGGGGCGGTTGGCGTCTCCTGTCGACCTTGACCCGGACGGAGACCGTGACCGAGGCGGACTACGCCCTGGAGCTCGGCCGCCGGCTTCGCGCGGCGCGCAACCGGCGTGGCTTGTCGCTGCTGGACGTCCAGGAGCGCACGCATGGCCGGTGGACTGCCGGGACCCTGGGCGCCTACGAGCGAGGCTCTCGGACCCTGCGCGTGCATCGACTGGTCGAGCTCGCCGAGCTGTACGACGTTCCCGCGACGCTGCTGGTACCGCCGGCCGCCGATCGCCGCGAGACCGACCATCTGCCGCCGCTGGTCATCGACCTGCGCCGGCTGCGCAAGCTGCCCCCGACCCGCACCGGACCGCTGCGGCGCTGGATCGCCATCGTGCAGGTCCTGCGGTCGGACAGTTCACGCGACGTCCTGCGGCTGCGTCGCTCCGACCTGCAGTCGTTGTCCCGGCTCTACAGCACCACGCCGGCGATGCTGTACGAGCGGCTGGGCGCCTGGGGAGCGCTGGTGGAGCCAGGCGAGCCGGTGGCGGTCGGCGGGCGCCGCCGGGCGCTGCCCGTCCGCCCGCCGCAGCAACGGGGCTAGCAACGGGACTGGCAACGGGACTAGGGCACGGCCGCCCGGTGGTGCCCGTTCCACCCAGCCGAAGGCCTCGTGCCGGGGCGGACCGGCCCTCCGCCCGACCCGCGATGTCCGTAGGATCGCAAGGTGGCCGAGATCCTGGCAGTCAGTGTCACGGACCTCGTGAAGACGTATTCCTCGCGGTCCGCTTCCCCGCGTTCCGGTCGTCGTCCTCACGGGTCCGGGCGGCGGACCCGCACCGGTCGGGCCGGGCGCGGTCCCGCGGCGTTCTCCACGTCCCCTACGCCGTCCCCTACGCCCCCCGTGCGCCAGGCGCCCCCGGCGCCGCCGGTCCCTTCCGGCGACGCCGCTCGACCGTCGACGACACCCGATGGTCGGATACGCGCCGTGGACGAACTGTCACTTACCGTCCCGACCGGCACGGTCACGGCGCTGCTCGGGCCGAACGGCGCCGGCAAGACAACCACCGTGGAGATCTGCGAGGGATTCCGCCGTGCCGACGCGGGCGAGGTGCGGGTCCTCGGACTCGACCCCTGGGCGGACGCCGTTGCCCTGCGCCCCCGGGTCGGGGTGATGCTGCAGTCCGGGGGGATGTATCCCGGCGCCCGCGCCGGCGAGATGCTGCGCCTCGTCGCCTCGCACTACCGCCACCCGCTGGATCCCGCGGCGCTGTTGGACCGGCTCGGGCTGGCCGGGTCCGCCGGTACCCCGTTCCGCCGGCTCTCCGGCGGCCAGCAGCAGCGGCTGTCGCTGGCGATGGCCGTGGTCGGYCGCCCGGAGCTGGTCTTCCTCGACGAGCCGACGGCCGGGTTGGACGTCCAGGGCCGGYGGGACACCTGGGAACTCGTCGAGGAGCTGCGCACGGCCGGGGTCACCGTCGTGCTGACCACCCACGCCATGGACGAGGCCGAACGGCTMGCCGATCAGGTGATCATCGTCGACCACGGCAGGGTGGTGGCGGTCGGCTCCCCCGCGGAGCTCACCCGGGGCGGCGCCGAGGGGCAGCTGCGCTTCCGGGCCCCCGCCGGGCTGGATCTCGGCCGGCTGCTGCTMGCGCTGCCCGACGGCACCACCGTGCAGGAGGGCCCGGCTGGGCACTACCTGTTGCAGGGCACGGTCGACCCGCAACTGCTCGCCGCGGTGACCGCCTGGTGCGCGGGTAACGRCATCCTGGCAGAGGATCTCCGGGTCGAACAACGCACGCTGGAGGACGTCTTCGTGGAACTGACCGGATCGGAGCTGCGCTCATGACCGGCGTCCCGCTGCTCGATCTGCGCCCGGCTCCGGCGCCCGCGTCGCGGGCCCGGATGCTGGCGGCACAGACCAGGCTCGAGCTGGTACTCACCCTGCGGCGCGGCGAGTCCGTCCTGCTCACCCTGATCATCCCGGTCGGTCTGCTGGCCTTCTTCACCGCCGTCGACGTGCTGCCGAGCTCCACCGAGCGGCCGGTGGACTTCCTCGTCCCCGGGGTGCTCGCGCTGGCCGTGATGTCGACCGCCTTCACCGGGCAGGCGATCGCGACGGGCTTCGAACGCTCCTACGGCGTACTCAAACGCCTCGGGGCGACCCCGCTGCCGCGCGTGGTCCTGCTCGCCGGCAAGACGTTGGCGGTGCTCGCCGTCGAGGTCATCCAGCTGGTGCTCCTGGTGGCGGTCGGATTCGCGCTGGGCTGGGACCCGACCGGCGGGCCGGTCGGGGTTCCGGCGGTGCTGGCGCTACTCGTCCTGGGCACAGCCGCGTTCTCGGGGCTCGGCCTGCTGATGGCCGGAGCCCTGCGGGCCGAGGCGACGCTCGCCGCCGCCAACGGCGTCTACCTGGTGCTGCTGCTGATCGGCGGGGTGGTGTTCCCGCTGTCGAAGCTTCCCGGCTGGCTGCGGGCGGTCGCCGAGGCGCTGCCGACCGCGGCGCTGTCGGACGGGCTGCGGGCCGTCCTGGCAGAGGGCGACGGTCCGGGGGCACGCCCCCTGATCGTGCTCGTGGCCTGGGCGGTGGCGAGTCTGGCGCTCGCCGCCCGCACCTTCAGTTGGGAGTAGAGCCGACTGGGAGTAGAGCCGACACCGCGACCGTCCGGTCACCGGGCACCATCCGGCCGGCAGGCACCATCCGGCCGGCAGGCACCATCCGGCCGGCAGGCACCATCCGACCAACGGAGAAGGATCCGAGCGGCCCGTGCCGGACAGGGCGTTACCATGGCAGTCGTGCCAGCTTCTACAGAGCGTCGGAGTTTGCCGCTGATCAGCCTTCGCGCCTTCCGGCTCCTCACCACGCTCAACGTGGTCTTGCTGTCACTGATCGTGGTGAGTRGCGGCGTGGTCCGCCTGACCGGCTCCGGCCTCGGCTGCCCGACCTGGCCGCAGTGCGGGGACGGCTCGTTCGTGCCGCACTCGGAATACGCCCTGCACGGAGCGATCGAGTTCGGCAACCGGGTCGTCGGCCTGGTGGTCGGCCTCGTGACGCTGATCACCCCGCTGGTCGCGCTCCGCCTGCGGGGCGGACGGCGGCGCGATCTTCGACTGCTGTCCTTCGGCCTCTGGGTGGGTTTCCTCGGGCAGGCCGTGCTCGGCGGGATCACCGTCCTGACGAAGCTGCACCCGGCGACCGTCGCCGCCCATTTCCTGCTCTCCATGGTCCTGCTGTGGAACGCGGTCCTGCTGGACCACCGGGYCCGCCAGGACGCGGGTGCGCCGACCCCGGGGGTCGGTCCCGCGCTGCGGTGGCTGGCGCGCCTGCTGGTGGTCGTCTCGGCGGGGGTGCTCGTCCTCGGCACGGTCGTGACCGGCGCCGGGCCGCACAGYGGTGACAGCGACCATCCGGCCCGCTTCGGGTTCGACCTCGTCAACGTCTCCCAACTGCACGCCGACGGCGCGATGCTGCTGGTCGGGCTCGTCGCGGCCATGGCGTTCGCGGTGCGGGTCGCCGAGGCCCCCGACGAGGCCAGGCGGACCTCCCTCGCCCTGGTCGGGACCGTCCTCGCGCAGGCCGCGATCGGATTCACTCAGTACTTCCTCGGCGTTCCCGCCCTCCTCGTCGCCCTGCACATGACCGGGGCGACCGTGATGTGGGTCGCCGCGCTGCGGCTCTGGCTCGCCCTGAGCTCCCGGCACCCCCGGCCGGCACCGGACGCGGCGCCCACGCTCGCGGCGGCCGGCGCCGAGGTCCCCGCGCCCGCCGGGCCGGTCGGGACCACCGCCCCCACCGGCGCCGGCATCGGCTCCTAGACCACCGACACCCTGGGACCACCGACACCCTGGGACCACCGACACCCTGGGACCACCGACACCCTGGCCACGGCGGCCACGCCCCGTTCCTGAGACGGGAAACAGTCCCGGCGGCCGGCTCGACGTCCGACGACCCGCCGCGRCACGGCCTCCGCCGAGGGGCCGACGTCGCGACGGAAACGCGACGGACAAGTGTGGAGGGTTGGGCATGGTCTGGAGACCGTCCCCCAGACCGGGCGCCAGCGCCACTACCGAGTGTAACCGATCACAGCCTTATGTGATCTTGTCGAGGCCCTGCCCCGACTCCTCACAATGCAACAGCGCCGTTGCGGGGGTCTCGCCGGATGACCGATGATTTGGAGCTCGRTTATGATGGATGGAGGCTTGGACAAGCCTGACCTTCCCAACTCAGGAGTAATTTTCCATTTCTGGCACACCCAACGAAGGACCAGGTGAAAGTCGGCGGCTAGAATCGGCCGTGTGGATGCCACCCAAAAAATTCYTCTGCTATGCGGAAGCCTCCGCGCCGGGTCGTCCAACTCGGCGCYGCTACGCACCACGCGAGCATTGACCCCGCCGGGATTCGTTGCGGACGACTACGACGGTATGGCCAAGCTGCCGCACTTTAACCCTGACGACGACCAAGATCCTTTGCCTGTGTCGGTAGTGGACCTGCGGGCCCGCATTGCATCGGCCGCTGCGATCCTGATCTGCACGCCGGAGTACGCGGGCGCACTGCCGGGTTCCTTTAAGAACCTGCTCGACTGGACCGTCGGTGGGATCGAGATCGGGGACAAACCCACGGCATGGATCAACGTATCGCCGTCCACGACAAAGGCCGCGGACGCGCACGATTCCCTGCGCAAGGTGCTGCGTTACACCGGCGCCATGATCGTCGAGGAAGCCTGCATGCACATCCCCGTCCACAGATCGACCATCAACGACCAGGGCGTGGTCACCGATGACCAGATCCGGGCCGGTGTGCTCAAGTCACTGGCCGCGCTGACCGCAGCGGTCTCGTGAACCAGACCGGTCCCCGGGGTGGAGCGACCCGGGGACCGGGTCGACCGCTACAACACCTGCGCCGATTCATGCAGGTCCCGCTGCCGGATGAAGAAGAAGGCAACCAGGGCGCCGACCGCGCACACAATGGCGCAGACGACCATGACGCTGGTGAAGCTATGCACGAACGCGGCCCGACCGGCGTCGCCAGCCCGGGTGATGTTGCCGACGGCAACTTCCCGTCCCACGGCCGAAGGTCCAGCGTACTTCGACAGCACCAGCTGCTGAAACAGCGCGCCGAAGCCGGCGATCCCGATGGCGACACCAACCTGCTGAAAGGTCTCGCCGATGCCGGTGGCCATGCCCGCCTTCGCGGCCCTACCTGCCAGCGCTGGCGTCGTTCGCCCGCCACCTCCGCAACGACTACGACGCCGTCGTCGCCGGGCTCACCCTGCCGCACAGTTCCGGGCCCGTCGAGGGCGCCGTGATTCCACGTAACTGTAAGTAGGCGGAATGAAATAACCTGTGCAACTTGAGCCTCTCGCGGCCCTGTGACCTGCTAAGATGCTCCCGAACATGCATTTGTTATTTCATTACGATTCCTAAAGATGGTGAAGAGGCAGATGTATGGACGGGCGAACTTCGATCTCCTGCGTAAGCGCGTGTTGATCAGACAACTCGGAAACCAGGCCATCACGTGATCGTCGCCAGAACCGAATAACGCGATCGCCTCCGCTGCCGCGGGAGACGGAACGGGATCAGGCGGGCGCGGACCCGGCGGAGGCTGGCCGGCCAGGACGGCAGTGTGCGGGTCGGGACCGGACGCGGGCTGCCGCCGGGTGGGGTGGTGGGTGTTCGGGGGTGTCGTGCCAGCACAGGCTGAACGCGCAGTTCACCAGGGCCGGGTGGCGGGCGATCGCGGTGGCGGAGCGGACCTGGACGTCGGCCCAGCCGAGTTCGTGTGTGATCTGTTTGTAGTCTTGTTCGACCCAGCCGTGCGGCCCGTACAGGCGGTCGATCTCGCTGTGGGCGGCGGGTGGGAACGCCGATGCCGCCGCGGTGGGCAGGTCGGGGTGGGGCAGGGTGGTGGCCAGATACCAGGTGCTGGTCGATGRCAGGGTCGCCGGGTCGGTGGTGGCCACGACCAGCCGCGGTGGTCCGCCGGGTCTGGGTGTGCCCGTCCGGTAGACGCGCCGCACTGGTGTCAACTGGCCAGGACGGGTGGGCCCGTCCCAGACCCGTTCGCGGGCGGCCCGCCGGCAAAACAACGCCCCGTCCCGCCCGGTGACACCGGGATCAGGACGGGGCGGGGTCGGTGGGGTCGGGCGAGATCAGACGAGAGCGGTGACGGCGATCGCCACGAACAGCAGGGTCAGATACGTGATCGACATGTGGAACAGGCGCATCGGCCTCGGGTCCTCGCCGTGCCGGGCCCGGCGGGCGACCCGGTGCGACTCGACCAGGAACCAGGCTCCCACCGCGACGGCGGCGACGAGGTAGACCGGGCCGGTGGAGGCGACGGGAGCGACCGCGAGCGAGGCGGCGACCATCGCGTAGGCGTAGCCCAGCATCCGCCGGGTGACGACCTGGACGGAGGCGACGACCGGCAGCATGGGGACGCCCGCCGCGGCGTAGTCGTCGCGGAACTTCATCGCCAACGCCCAGAAGTGCGGCGGGGTCCAGAAGAAGACGACGGCGAACAGCAGCACCGCGGCCCAGCCGACGGTCCCCGTGACCGCCGACCATCCGATCAGGACGGGGAAGCAGCCGGCCGCGCCCCCGATGACGATGTTCGACGGGGTGCGGCGCTTCAGCCCGAGGGTGTAGACGAAGACGTAGAAGGCGATCGCCCCGTCCGCCAGCAGCGCGGAGGGCCAGTTGACCAGGAAACCGAAGAGCAGCGTCGAGACGATCCCGATCACGATGCCGAAGGTCAGCGCCTCCGTGGGCGTGACGGTCGCCCGCACGAGCGGACGGCGCTTCGTGCGGCCCATCATCTGATCGATGTCACGATCGACGTAACAGTTGATCGTGTTCGCGCTGCCGGCGGCGAGGGTTCCCGCCACCAGGGTCACGGCGATCAGCCGGAGCGACGGCACGCCCCGTTCGGCGAGCATCATGACCGGGACGGTGGTGATGAGCAGCAGTTCGACCACGCGCAGCTTCATTAGGGCGACATAGCCGCGGGCCTTCGCCGACACGGCCGCCCAGCCCCCGCGAGTCGCGTGCCCGGCGCCCGGGAGCCCGTCGGCGGGCGGATCGGCTGCGGGGGCTGGCGGGCCGGCTGCGGGGGCTGGCGGGCCGGCTGCGGGGGCTGGCGGGCCGGCTGCGGGGGCTGGCGGGCCGGCTGCGGGGGCTGGCGGGCCGGCTGCGGGGGCTGGCGGGCCGCCGACCCCCGGCGCCGGTGCGGTCGTTGGCTTGGAGGCGCCCGCCCGCCCCGGTCCGCGGGCGGGGACATGCCGGTGACGAAGGACGGCCTCGGTAGACAGAGCGACCTCGCGATCGGCGGGATCGACGGGCGACCCACGCGGGACGGTGCCCCGAAAGTCGGAGCGGACGGTGTTCTACGACGTGTCGGAGTCTAGCCGCCGCGGCGCTGCGTACGCGCGTCGACCGCGCCCGGACCCCCGCCGCCGTCCTGCGTCCTCTCTCACAACCGCGCCACGCGGCCCCCCGGGCGGCGGCGACCGACATGTACTGGCGTGGGGCATCGGACAGCGACGGTGGGCATGGCGCATGGACGGCGGGCATCGGGCATCAGGCATGAACCGCAGGGACCGGGATTCCACTCGTCGTGCGCGTTGTTCTCCCAACCGCCACCCGACTGTCACGGGGATCCGCAGACTGGGATCAGACTGGAAACAGACTGGGATGGAGCCGGCCCCAGAGGGTAGTGCCCTGAAGGGGGTGCGCCCATCCGAAGCGCGAGAACGGCCATGAAGCGMGAGAACAGCTTGGAGGCCTTGGAGACATGGTGAGGACGCCACCGCCCGCGGAGAGGAAGTCAGCCCGATGAGCAATCCCCTGTCCGAGCTCTCAGCCGCCGGAGTGGCGGTCTGGCTGGACGACATCAGCCGGGACCGCCTACGCACCGGCAACCTCGCCCACCTGGTCGAGAACCGCGGCGTTGTCGGCGTGACGAGCAACCCGACCATCTTCCAGAAGGCGATCAGTTCGAGCGACCTGTACGACGAGCAGCTGCACGACCTGGCGATCCGCGGCGTGGACGTCGGCGAGGCCGTCCGGGCCATCACGGCCGCCGACGTGCGCGACGCCTGCGACGTGCTGCGCGGCGTCTACGACGCCAGCGGCGGCGTCGACGGCCGGGTGTCCCTGGAGGTCGATCCCCGGCTCGCCCACGAGGCCGAGCGCACGCTCGCCGAGGCGCGTGCCCTGTGGTGGCTGGTCGACCGACCCAACCTGTTCATCAAGATTCCCGCCACCCGGGCCGGCCTCTCGGCAATCACCGAGACGCTTGCCCAGGGCATCAGCGTGAACGTGACGCTGATCTTCGGACTCGACCGGTACGACGCCGTGATCGACGCGTTCATGACCGGTCTGGAGAAGGCCCTGGCCGCGGGGCGCGACATCACCGACCTGGCCTCGGTCGCGTCGTTCTTCGTCAGCCGGGTGGACACCGAGGTCGACCAGCGGCTGGAGAAGATCGGCACCTCGGAGGCGAAGGCGCTACGCGGCCGGGCCGCCGTCGCCAACGCCCGGCTGGCCTTCGAGCGGTACGAGAAGGCGTTCGCCACCCCCCGCTGGGCGGCCCTGGCCGCGGCGGGCGCGAAGCCCCAACGCCCGTTGTGGGCGTCGACGTCCACCAAGGACCCGTCCCTGCCGGACACGATCTACGTCACCGAGCTGATCGCGCCCGGAACCGTCAACACGATGCCGGAGGCGACCCTGGAGGCGTTCRCCGACCACGGGTCGGTGACGGGTGAGACGATCCGCCCCCGCTACGAGGAGGCCCACGAGGTGTTCGCCCAGCTCACAGCCGTCGGAATCGATCTCGACGACGTGATCGAGACCCTGGAGAGCCAGGGCGTACAGAAGTTCGAGGACTCGTGGACCCAGCTGTTGGACACCATCGCGGCGCACCTGGGATCAGCCGGTTCGTCCGCGTAAGGCCTGGCGCCGGCCGTGGCCGTGGCGGTCGCCACGGCCGTCGCCACGGCCGTGATGATCGTCTCAGCGTCGTTCATGGACACCCGACGGTCCCCGGTGAAACAACCTCGGAGAGACCACAAGCAGAACGAAGGGGGAACGGGTGGCGCCCACGGTGAGTACCAACCCGCTGCGGGACCCACGTGACCGCAGACTGCCGCGCCTGCCGGACGCGAGCGCCCTGGTGGTGTTCGGCGCTACCGGCGACCTGGCCCGCAAGAAGCTGATCCCCGCCGTCTACGACCTGGCCCACCGCGGCCTGCTGCCGCCGGGTTTCGTCCTGCTCGGGTTCGCCCGCCGGGACTGGCCCGACGAGGACTTCGCCGAGTTCGCCCGRCAGGCCGCCGAGAAGGGCGCCCGCACCCCCTTCCGTGCAGAGGTCTGGGACCGGCTGGCGGGCTCCGTGCGGTTCCTGCCAGGGTCCTTCGACGACGACGCCGCGTTCGACCGGCTCGCCCGCACGCTGGAGAGCCTGGAGCACTCCCACGGTATCCGTGGCAACGCGGCGTTCTACCTGTCGATCCCGCCGTCGGCCTTCCCGGTCGTGCTCAAGCAGATGCAGCGCACCGGGCTCTCCTCGGCCGCGGKTTCGGGCGGCTGGCGCCGGGTCGTCGTCGAGAAACCGTTCGGTCACGACCTGGAGTCGGCCCGGCAGCTCAACGCGCTCGTCGACGACGTCTTCACCCCGTCCGGGGTGTTCCGCATCGACCACTACCTGGGCAAGGAGACGGTCCAGAACCTCTTCGCGCTGCGCTTCGCCAACACGCTGTTCGAACCGATCTGGAACTCCCAGTTCGTCGATTCGGTGCAGATCACCATGGCCGAGGACGTCGGGATCGGCACCCGGGCCGGCTTCTACGACGAGACGGGCGCCGCTCGGGACGTGCTCCAGAACCACCTGTTGCARCTGCTCGCCCTGACCGCGATGGAGGAGCCGGTCAGCTTCGGCGCGGAGACCATCCGCACCGAGAAGCTGAAGGTGCTCCGCGCGGTGTCGCTGCCCATGGACCTCACTCGCTACGCGGTAAGGGGGCAGTACGAGCAGGGCTGGCTCGCCGGGGAGCGGGTCCCGGGCTACCTCGACGAACAGGACATCCCTGCGCAGTCGCGGACGGAGACCTTCTCGGCGGTGCGCCTCGGCATCGAGACGCGCCGGTGGGCCGGGGTGCCGTTCTACCTGCGGACCGGCAAGCGGCTGCCACGGCGGGTCACCGAGGTCGCCATCTTCTTCAAGAAGGCGCCGCACCTGCCATTCGACGAGACCGCCACCACCGAGCTCGGCAACAACCAGCTGGTCATCCGGGTGCAGCCCGACGAGGGGGTCACGCTCAAGTTCGGCTCCAAGGTCCCCGGCTCGGCGATGGAGGTCCGGGACGTCGCGATGGACTTCCTGTTCGGTGAGGCGTTCACCGAGGCGCTGCCGGAGGCCTACGAACGGCTGATCCTCGACGTGCTGCTCGGCGACGCGACGCTGTTCCCGAACAACGCGGAGGTCGAGGAGTCCTGGCGGATCGTCGATCCGCTGGAGCGGCACTGGGCGGGCACCACCCCGCACCGCTACCGGGCCGGCACCTGGGGTCCGGCTGCCGCCGACGAGATGCTCGCCCACGACGGTCGCCGGTGGCGGCGGCCATGACCATGGATTAGGAGCCCCTCGTGACCACATTGTGGGACACCACCGGTTCTGAGGTGGTCAAGGCCCTCGCCGCCGAACGACGGGCGGCCGGAGCCCTGGCCTTCGGCCTGGCGCTGACCCTCGTCGTCGTCGTCGACGAAAAGCACGTCAGCGCCGCCGAGGGCGCGGCGACGCTGGCGGCCTCGGCCCATCCGTGCCGGCTACTGATCGTCGTCCGCCGGCAGGTCGACGTGCCGCATCCCCGGCTCGACGCCGAGGTCTCGATCGGCGGTCGGCTCGGCCCGGGCGAAGCGGTCGTGATGCGGATGTCCGGCCGGTTGGCGCTGCACGCGGAATCGGTCGTGCTTCCCCTGCTCGCACCGGACGCCCCGGTGGTCACCTGGTGGCACGACGAGCCGCCGGCCCGGATCGCCTACGACCCGCTCGGCGTGTTCGCCGACCGGCGGGTCACCGACGTCACCGCCAGCCCGGATCCGCTGTCGGCCCTGTTCCAGCGGGCCGCGGACTTCGCCCCCGGCGACACGGACCTGTCCTGGACCAGGCTGTCGCCCTGGCGCACCCTGCTCGCCGCCGCCTTCGACGCGGTGGTCAGCGAGCGGCCGGACTCGGCCGTCATCACCGCCGGCCGGGCCGATCCGAGCGCCCAGCTGTTCGCCGGCTGGCTCCAGAACAGGCTCGCCGTCCCGGTGACGGTCGACGAGACGGGCGGCCGGCCCGGTATCACCGCGGTCGCCGTCGCCCTCGACGGGGACCGGCTGGCCGTCTCCCGCACCGACTCCCGCTCGGCGATGATCTCCCGCACCGGGTACCCGGACCGGGTACTGCCTCTGGCCGACCGGGGCGTCGGGGACCTGCTCGCCGAGGAGCTGCGCCGGCTTGACGAGGACGCCGTCTACGCCGAGGCCCTGGGTACCTGGAGCGGCCTGCCGAACCTGACCAGACGCTCGCCGCACCGAGAGCACATCTGGCGGGACCCGATGGACCAGACCGTGGGCACCACGGACGCGTTGGCCGCCGGCGCCGCGACGTCGGGCGCCGTGACGTCGGGCACCGTGACGTCCAGCACCGCGGCCCCGGGCACCGCCCCGATGACGAGTGCCCCGAACAACGAACGGACGGTGGGTGGCGCATGACGGCCGAGCCGGAGCTCGTCCTCCATCGTGACGCCGGGGTACTGGCCAGGGCGGCCGCGGCCCGGCTGATCACCCGGCTGGTGGACGCCCAGACGGCCCGCGGGGAGGCCTCACTCGTCCTGACCGGCGGTGGCATCGGCATCGCCCTGCTGCGGGCGGTGCGATCGAACCCGGCTCTCGACGCGGTGGACTGGGGCAAGGTCGACATCTGGTGGGGCGACGAGCGGTTCGTCGCGGCCGGCTCGCCCGACCGCAACGAGCGGCAGGCGCGGGAGGCGCTGCTCGATCACATCCCGGTGGATCCCAAACGGATCTTCCCGATGGGCCATCTGGCGGCCCCGACCGCGGGCGGTGACGTCGAGGGACGGGCCTCGGCCTCCGGCTATACCGATCCGGAGTCCGCCGCGGCGGAGTACACCGCGCTGCTGGCCACCCGTGCCGTCGCCGGATCGGCGGTGCCGAGCTTCGACGTGGTGCTCCTCGGGCTCGGCCCGGAGGGCCATGTCGCCTCGCTGTTCCCGGACTCCCCCGCGGTCGTCGCGACCGAACCGGTGGTGGCCGTGCATGACTGCCCCAAACCACCGCCGGAACGCGTCACGCTGACCCTGCCGGCCATTCAGTCCGCCCACGAGGTCTGGGTGATCGTCGCCGGGGAGGAGAAGGCCGATGCGGTCGCGGCGTCGTTCTCCGGAGCGGGACCGATCACGATCCCGGCGACGGGAGCCGTCGGCCGCGACCGCAGCCTGTGGCTCGCCGACCGGGCCGCCGCCTCCCGGCTGCCCGGCTGGCAGTGACACGGTCCGTGGACGACCTGTCCCGTAGACCTGTCCCGTGGGCCGGGCCCACGGGACGGCACCGGCGGATCAGGTCAGGATCTTGGTCTTGCCCCGCTCGAACTCGGCCTCGCTGATGATCCCCCGGTCGCGCAGGTGCGCGAGCTTGCCGAGTTCGTCGGCGTCGCTCGTTGTCCCGGCGGCCTCCTGGAGGTAGGCGCGCCAGGCCTGTTCGTCGCGCTGCGCCGCGGCGCGGCTGCGCTCGTGCATGCTGCCACCCCGCACGATCAGGTAGGCGATCACGCCGAGCCAGGGCAGCACCACGATCGCGACCGTCCAGGCGGCCTTCGCCCATCCGGACAGATCCTGGCTGCGGAACACATCCATGATCACCGCAAACAGCAGCCACAGCCACAGGATGAAAGCAAAAAACCACAGCATATAGAGGAAGACACTGAGTAGCGGAAAATCGGGATCCACGGAGTACCTCCTGTCCACCTGTCCACGCCGTGGTCGGGCGGTGGCCTGGACGGGCCACGGCCGTCCCGGCGTCCTGGGCCCCGGTTCCGGCCCGGACCCGGTTTCTGACCCGGTCCGTTCATACCCGCGCCGGGCCGTTCCCCCCGTCTCGCCGCCTCACCCGCCGGGGGTGGACCGCCCAGCGCGCTCACCCGCTCACCCGGCAGTCCGGTCAGCCGGCAGTCCCGGTCAGCCCGGAGGCGCGGGGGACGATGGGGACATGGGGGGCGCCGAGCGGCGCATGGTCGCCTGCCCCGCCGAACTGATCTCGGTCGCCGGATACGAGCAGTCGAGCGTGCCGTCGCCGTGGAGCACGAGGTCCAGCCAGGTGGCGGCGAAGCACAACGCCCCGACCCGGGTGAGACGTTCCTCGAGCCGGACCGAGGCGCCGGACACCCCCCGCAGCACGAGCTCGCCGGCGCATCCACTCTCCGGGTAGGCACTCGTGCCGATCACCTCGCCGATCCGGCCGCCCCGCAGCACCAGCTCGGCGTTGAAGTGCACGAACGCCTGCGTCACCGATCCGCTCCAACTGCCGATCATGCCCGGGGGCAGCGCCTCGCCAGCCTCGGCGCCCGGTTGCGACCCGACCCCCGCCGGATCYCGCGTGGCGACCGTCGGCGGCGAGGCACGACGCCGGTCGCCGTCGCCGCCGTCGTCCGCGCCGAACAGCTGGTACGCCCCGGCGGCCACGGCGGCGAGCAGCACCAGGAGGATCATCGCCCCGGCCATCAGCCGGGGTGCCCGCCACGACCGGACCCACCCGACCGCGCCGGGGGGCCGCGCCGTCCCTGGCCAGGCCGGCGGGAACGGCACGGGTCGCGACCCGTGCCGGCGCCGGATCACCGCGTCCGGCGCCGGGGACGGCGGCAATGACGCGGCCGGGGATGCCGGAGATGCCGGAGATACCGGGGATACCAGGGATGCCGGGGATACCAGGGATGCCGGGGCGGAATCGGCTGGGTGGGACGCGGCCCAGGTCAGCAACGCCTGCGCTCCCTCCGCGCGCAGCCGGCTCGCCGGGTTCTTGGCCAGCAGCCCGGCGATCGCTGCCGACAGCCTGCCGCCCCGGAGGAAGGGTGGCGGATCGGCGTGCAGCACGGCGCCGATAGTGGTGGGCAGCGTGTCGCGCTGGAACGGTGAGACCCCCTCGACGGCAAAGTAGAGGGTGGCGCCGAGGGCGAACAGGTCGCCGGCCAGGGTCGCGGGGCCGCCGAGGAGGCGTTCGGGCGCCATGTAAGCGGGCGTCCCGCCGCTGCCGATGCCGCCGGTGAGGGTCGGGTCGGCGGCGTGGGTGGCGATGCCGAAGTCGGTCAGCAGCACCCGGCCGTCGTCGGCCAGCAGGATGTTCGATGGTTTGACGTCCCGGTGCAGCACGCCCATCCGCTGACCCGCGACCAGGGCGTCGAGGACCGCGAGCCCGACCTGGATGGCACGCTCGGGCGGCAGGGGACCGTCCCGGTTGACCGTCGTGGCGAGTGTGCCGGCCCGGACCAGCTCCATCACGATCCACGGCAGGCCGTCGTGTTCCACGGCGTCATGGACGGTGACCACGTGTGGGTTCCCCCGCAGCCGGGCGGCGTTGCGGGCCTCGCGCATCGCCGTCTCCACTCCGGCGGCACGCTCGTCGTCGTCGAGGTCGGCGGAGACCCGGATCTCCTTGATCGCCACCTCGACCCGGAGCACGTCGTCGTGGGCCCGCCACACGGTGCCCATCCCACCGGAGCCAATCCGTTCGACGAGCCGGTACCGCCCGGCGACGAGCGGGCCGATGCCGACACCATCCACAGTCACAGGGGCATCCTCGGCGACGGCGCAACGGCTGCGGGAGCGGGGGCGGGGCGCGCGTGCGCCGACGGTCGCCGCCGGCGGCGACCGTCGGCCGGGGCCGGGGCCGGGGCCGGGCTAGGATGCGCCCCGAAGCTTGGCGAGCGCCTCGGCGAGGATCGCCTCGCCGTCCTTTTCGTTCCGTCGTTCCCGCACGTAGGCGAGATGGGTCTTGTACGGCTCGGTGCGCGGCGGGGCCGGGGTGTTGTCCCGATCCCGTCCCGCCGGAAAACCACAGCTCGGACAATCCCACGTGTCGGGGATCGCCGCGTCCGCGGCGAACGACGGTCTCGTCTCGTGCGCGTTAGCGCACCAGAAGGAGATACGTTGCCGGGGCGCGGTCTCGCCCCGTTCCGCCTCTCCCATCGGTCCTGCCCCGACCCGGCTCCCCCGGATGGCGTTGCCACCTGCCACGGCCCGCGTGCTCCTTCGTCTCGTCCCATGGGTGGTAGCACGGAAACCGTGCCTGCCGATTTCGCTGCCTCGAGTGCCKCGAAACCTCGTACCCGGTTTCGTAAACCTGACGTTCCCGGCGCTTTTCCCCAGATGTTCCTCCGGGTACGTCCTGGAGGGAGTGTAGGCCGCGAGAGCCACCCATGGATGCACCGGCCACCCCCGCCTGGTTACCCCTGGCGTTACCCCCGGTGGGAGGAGCGTGTTCAGGTCGGCTGTCATCCGGACCCCAGCGAGACCGCGGTCGGATCGGCGGTGCCGATCGACGGCACGATCGTGAACGCGGTGACGTTCGTGCTGTGGAACTGCGGGGTGTGCACGACGGCCAGCGGGATCACCGCGACCTGCTCGACCAGCGTGTGCTCCAGGTCGGCCCAATTGCTCGCGGCGGTCGCCTCGCTGGTGGCCCGCAGCGCCGTGGCGAGCAGATGCAGGGCGCCCGGATCCCGGTAGCCGCCGTCGGCCGGCCTGGGGCCGGCCCACGTCTCGTCCAGCAACGGCTGGAAGACGGTGCGGCCCGCGTCGCCGTACCAGTCCGGGGCGATAGTAGTGAGCGCCAGGTCCCAGAACTGCCCGGTGGGGTGGACGGCTGCCGCACGGTAGCGCTCGCCGGTCCGGATCCGGATGTCGAGGCGGATACCGGAACGGGCGAAGGCGGTCCGCAGTGCTTCGGCGGCCGCCACGTCGGTGGCGCTGTCCGTGGTGAGCAGGGACAGCGCCGTGACGGGTCCGCCGGGGGTATGGCTCAGCGCCTCCCGGCAACGGGCCGCGTCGCCGAGTCCCGCCGGGCTCGGGAAGGGATCCGCGTCGGTGTAGCCGGTCATCGTCTCCTGCAGCAACCCGGTGGCGGCAGCGGCGAACTCGGGGCCGCCGAGCGCCGCCGCGAGGCTCACCCGGTCGATGCAGTAGGGCAGCGCCCGGCGGACCGACAGCTCACGCAGCGCGGCYGCGGAGGGCCCATTGAACCCGACGGTGAGCGCCAGGGTGACCCCGACCCCGTCGACCACGAGACGGGGGTCGTTCGCCCTGGCGAGCTCCACGGCCCGGCTGTCGGGTATCTTCCCGTCGAGCGACATGTCCGCGTCGCCGCTCTCCAGCTCCTGCTGCATGGCCTCCGGACTCAGGCCGTCGAAGATCGTTATATGGTCGGGCAGGGCGCGGCGGATCCCGTCCGAGGACGCGCTCCACGATGGGCTGCGCGACAGCCGGTACCCCTCGCCGGGGGCGACCGTGAACCGGTACGGCCCGGCCGAGACCAGGTTGTGCAGGTACTCCAGCGAGTCCGGCGGGTAGGCCAGGGCCTCCAGCGGCACCGGGGAGGCCGCCGGCAGCGCCAGCACGTCCACGAAGTCGTTCACCGGGGCCAGTAGGTGGAACGCGAGCGTGTCGTCGCCGACGATCTCGATGCCCTCCACGGTGCTGCTCTCGACGAAGGCCGCGGCGTCGGCGACCGGGGTCGCCGCCAGCTGGGCACAGAACTCCCGGAATCCGACGATGGTCGCCGTGAAGTAGCCGCGCAGCGGTGACGGGTTCGGGGGCGTGCACAGTCGCTTGATGCCGCGGGCGACGTCGTTGGCAGTGATCCGGCGCTGGTTGGGGGTGTCCCAGCGCGCCGCGGGACGCAGCCGCACCGTGTAGACCAGCCCGTTCTCGGTGACGACCGGCGCGCCGACGGCGAGGTCCGGCCGCGGGATGGTCGACTTCGTCGTGTCCTCGTCGGAGGGATAGCTGTACAGCTGGCGGGTCACGAGCCGGCTGACCGCCCGCTCGCCGGGCTGGTCGGCCCAGCCCGGATCGCCACTGGGCATCCACTGGGTGACGATCCGCAGCGTGCCGCCCGGCTTGCCGGACGGAGGGGGCGTGGTGGTCGTCGCCGGGGTGGGACTGGCAGCGAGCYCACGCGATCCGTCCCCCGAGCCACCGCTGCAGGCGGTCACCGTGGCAGCCAGGACCGTGGCGAGCAGGATCGTGGCGAGCACGGACACGAGGCGAGGCAGCCGGCCTCCACGGCCGCGACCACTCCCGCGGCCGGGACCAGGGCGCGGGCCGAACTGGGCGTTCAATTCTTCAGCAGCAGACCGAGACCGACGATGCAGGTGAACCAGATGATCCCAACAGCGATGGTCAACCGGTCGAGGTTCTTCTCCACGACCGAGGACCCACCCAGCGACGAGGACACGCCGCCGCCGAACAGGGTGGACAGCCCGCCTCCCTTGGCTCGGTGCAACAGCACAAGCATGATCATCAGAATACTCGCGACAATCAGGGCGATCGACAGACCGATCGTCATCTAGACCAGCTCCCGCTCCTCGGGGAAGTGGCAGGCCGCTCGGTGCCCAGGCCGAACCTCCGACAAGGGCGGTTCCACCGTCCTAYACACCTCCTCGGCCTTCCAGCAACGTGGGTGGAACCGGCACGCCTTGAGGGGATCGGGCGGGCCGGACACGTCGCCACGCAACAGTATCCGCTCTCACCGACAGTGCTTCGCCTGGTCCGGTGGTCCGGCACCGGGACGGCCGGCGRCAGGGCGAGTGCGCGGTAGGCGAGTGTACGGACGCGTCCGCCGTCAGGCCGGCGGCCCGCTGCGCACGACGCCGACGAACTCCTCGGCGACCAGGCTCGCCCCGCCGACCAGCCCGCCGTCCACGTCCGGCATGGTGAACAGCTCGCCGGCGTTCRCTGCCTTCACCGAGCCGCCGTAGAGGACACGGATCCCCGCGGCGATCTCATCGCCGTACTGACTGGCCAGCTGGCCGCGGACCGCCGCGCACATGTCCTGGGCGTCCTGCGCGGAGGCGGTGCGGCCAGTGCCGATCGCCCACACCGGCTCGTAGGCGATGACGATCGTCGCGGCCTGCTCGGCGGTGATGCCAGCCAGCGACCGCTCGAGCTGACGCAGCACGTGCTCGACCTGGGTGCCGGCGGCCCGGATCTCCTCGGGCTCCCCCACGCACAGGATAGGGGTGAGCCCCACGGAGAAGGCCGCCTTCRCCTTGGCCGCCACCAGCGCGTCGTCCTCGTGGTGGTCGGCCCGGCGCTCGGAGTGCCCGACGACGACGTAGTCGCAGCCGAGCTTGGCCAGCATCGCCCCGCTGATGTCACCGGTGTGCGCACCCGACGCGTAGGGGGAGAGGTCCTGCCCGCCGTAGGCGATGGCGAGCTTGTCCCCGTCCACCAGGGTCTGCACGCTGCGCAGATCGGTGAACGGCGGGAGAACGACGACCTCGACGGTCTCCAGCTCGGCGGGCTTGAGATCGAAGGCGATCTTCTGCACCAGCGCGATCGCCTCGAGGTGATTGAGGTTCATCTTCCAGTTGCCGGCTACCAGCGTCCGTCGGCCG
Organism: Frankia sp. CgMI4; assembly: GCF_001756285.1. Lineage (NCBI taxonomy): Bacteria > Bacillati > Actinomycetota > Actinomycetes > Frankiales > Frankiaceae > Frankia > Frankia sp. CgMI4. The sequence goes on along the minus strand of NZ_MAQZ01000003.1, from coordinate 134,368 downwards.
GTGCCCTTGACGCCGGCGGCGCCCTTTGAACCGGCAGCGCCCTTCACCGACCTGTCCTTGCCCACGCCGTCCTCGTCCTTCCCGGATCCCCTGTTCTTCCCGGATCCCCTGTCGGAACCTCGCTCAGATCTTCCCCGGCCCAGCAGGGCCATCAGCCGGCCCCGGCCCCGGAGGTCCCGCGGACGCCGGACGTCCCGCGGAGGCCGGACGTCCCGCGGAAATCAGACATCGAGGGCCGCGAGCCCGGGCAGCGTCTTGCCCTCCAGGTATTCCAGGCTCGCGCCGCCGCCGGTCGAGATGTGACTGAAGGCATCCTCCGGGATGCCGAGCGTGCGGACCGCCGCGGCGGAGTCGCCGCCACCCACGACGGAGAACCCCTTGCCGGCGGCGACCGCCTCGGCCACCCCCCGGGTGCCCGCGGCGAACGGCGCGAGCTCGAACACGCCCATCGGCCCGTTCCAGAAGACCGTGGCCGCTCCGGCCAGCCGCGCGGCGAACAGCTCCGTCGACGCCGGGCCGATGTCGAGCCCGAGCCAGCCGGCGGGGATGGCGTCAGCCGCGACGACGGCGGTGTCCGCGTCGGCGGCGAACCTGTCCGCGACGACGACGTCGGTCGGCAGCACGATCCGCTCCCCGCCCTCGGCGAGCAGCTCCTTGCACGTTTCGATCATCTCGGTCTCCAGCAGCGACCCGCCGACCCCGTGACCGAGCGCCGCCAGGAAGGTGAAGCACATCCCCCCGCCGACGAGCAACGCGTCGACCTTGGGCAGCAGCGCGCGGATCACGCCGAGCTTGTCGGACACCTTGGACCCGCCGAGCACGACACTGTAGGGACGCGCCGGGTCGCTGCTGAGCCGGCGGAGCACTTCCAGCTCGGTAAGCACGAGCCGACCCGCGGCGTGCGGCAGCCGCTTCGGGACGTCGGCGACGCTGGCATGGGCCCGGTGGACCGCGCCGAAGGCGTCCCCGACGTAGAACTCGGCGAGCGCCGACAGCTCGTCGGCGAAAGCCGSGCGGATCGCCGCGTCCTTGCTGGTCTCCCCGGCGGCGAAGCGCAGGTTCTCCAGCAGGGCCACCTCGCCGTCCCCGAGTCCGGCGACCACCTCGCGGGCATGCGCACCGGCGATGTCACCGCTGCCGTCGCCGGCGAACGCCACCGGCCGGCCCAGCAGCTCGGCGAGCCGACCCGCCACCGGCTCCAAGGAGTACTTCGGGTCCGGTTCGCCCTTCGGCCGGCCYAGGTGCGAGCTCACGACCACCCGGGCGCCCCGGTCCAGCAGCGCGGAGATGGTCGGGACGCTGGCGCGGACCCGGCCGTCGTCGGTGATGCGCGGGGTGTCACCGGAACGATCCAGCGGCACGTTCAGGTCACTGCGGACCAGCACTCGGTGCCCGGCGACCTGCAGGTCGTCGATCGTCCTCACGCTTCGTTACTCCATTGGGGAGAGAAATTGTCGAGGAAGAGCCGGAGAGGATCCTCTCCGGCCCGGTCGGGAGGAACGGCCGGGGAGGACCGGCGCCGCCCGACGGGTTTCGCCTGCCGGCGGCGCGCGGGCCCAGCGGCGCGCGGCGACCAGCGGCGCGCGGGCCTAGAGACGCGCGGCGACCAGCGCGGTCAGGTCGACCAGCCGGTTGGAGTAGCCCCACTCGTTGTCGTACCAGCCGACGACCTTCACCTGATTGCCGGCGGACATCGTCAGCAGCGAGTCAAACGTGCAGGACGCCGGGGTGTTGACGATGTCAGAGGAGACGATCGGGTCCTCGGTGTAGACAAGGTAGCCCTTCAGCGGGCCCTCCGCCGCCGCTTTGRACGCCGCGTTGACCTCTTCCTTGCTGGCCTTCTTGTCCAGGGTGGCCACCAGGTCGGTGACCGAGCCGTCGAGGACCGGCACCCGCATCGCCAGTCCGTCGAGCTTGCCCTTGAGGTGGGGCAGGACCAGCGCGGTGGCCTTCGCCGCACCCGTGGTGGTCGGGATGATGTTCTGCGCCGCAGCCCGCGCCCGCCGCAGGTCCGAGTGCGGGAAGTCCAGGATGACCTGGTCGTTGGTGTAGGCGTGGATGGTGGTCATCAGCCCCTGGCTGATACCGAAGGCCTCGTCGAGCACCTTCGCCATCGGCGCGACGCAGTTCGTCGTGCAGGATGCGTTGGACAGGATGTGGTGCCTGGCCGGGTCGTAGGCGTCGTCGTTCACGCCTATCACCACAGTGATGTCCTCGTCCTTGGCCGGCGCCGAGATGATGACCTTCTTGGCACCCGCCTGCAGGTGCTTGCCCGCATCCGCCGCCTTGGTGAAGCGGCCGGTGGACTCGATGACGACGTCCACGCCCAGATCGGCCCAGGGCAGCGCCGCCGGGTCGCGCTCGGCCAGCACCTTGATCACGGTATCACCGACGCGGATACCCTCGTCAACGACACCGACCGCAGCGGAAAGCGTACCCAGCGTGGTGTCGTACTTGAGCAGATGCGCGAGAGTCTTGTTGTCGGTCAGGTCGTTGACCGCGACGATCTCGAGATCGTTCCGGTTGCTCGCCGCGAGCGCCCGCCAGAAGTTACGACCGATTCGCCCGAAGCCRTTGACACCCACCCGCGTAGCCACGTCCAGGACTCCCTACCGTCTTGTCTCGTCGTTTCGATAGTCACGCCGTCGTTCCATCGCGACGTCGTCGTTCGGTTGTGACGTTCTCGTTCGTGTGGCGCTGTCGTTCGTGTGGCGCTGTCGAGGCAGGAGCCTAACGAGTTTGCACATCATCGGCGGGAATCCGAACCGTGCGATGTTGGTCTCCTCACACGGTGCGGGCACGCCCCACCCGGAAACTACATCCCATCACATGGCTGCGCTGCCRCACCGCCGGTGCGCCTCCGCGCAGGGCCGGGGGCCGGCAGATCCCGTGGACCCGCGCTGACGCCGGCCGAACCGCCCAGGCGGGCGCCCCACAGGGCGGGTCCCACCCCGAAGAGCCCCGAAGAGCCATCCGATCCCGATGGTGCTACTGGGCCAGTAGTCCACTTGCGGGTATGACTTGCAGGTATGAAATGTCTGGGCCTGACCTGGGCCGCTGTTGCTCAGGCGTTCTCAAGGAGATCCGGGGAGACGCTCGCCTCGGTGTTGGGGATACCGAGCGCGTTGGCCCTCTTGTCGGCGAGCGCCAGCAGCCGGCGGATCCGGCCGGCGACCGCATCCTTGGTCAGCGGCGGGTCCGCGAGCGCGCCCAGCTCCTCCAGGGAGGCCTGCGCGTGCTCGATGCGCAACCGGCCGGCCGCCAGCAGGTGCTCCGGGGCGTCGTCGCCGAGGATGCGCATCGCGGYCTGCACCCGGGCGCCGGCGGCCACCGCGGCCCGGGCGGAGCGGCGCAGGTTGGCGTCGTCGAAGTTCGCCAGCCGGTTGGCGGTCGCCCGGACCTCCCGGCGCATCCGCCGTTCCTCCCAGGCGAGCAGGCTGTCGTGCGCACCGATCCTGGTCAGCAGCGCGCCGATCGCGTCGCCGTCGCGGATGACGACGCGATCGACGCCGCGCACGTCCCGGCTTTTGGCCWGGACCCCCAGCCGACGCGCCGCGCCGACCAGGGCGAGCGCGGCCTCTGGACCAGGCGAGGTCACCTCCAGCGAGCAGGACCGACCCGGCTCGGTCAGCGAACCGTGGGCGAGGAACGCGCCCCGCCAGGCCGCCGCGGCGTCACAGGCGGAGCCCGTGACCACCTGCGGCGGCAGCCCGCGCACCGGACGGCCACGCTGGTCGAGCAGGCCGGTGGACCGCGCGAGCTGCTCGCCGTCTCGCTCGACGCGCACGATGTAGCGCACCGAGCGGCGCAGCCCACCGGCGGCCAGCACGGCCACCGTCGAGGGGAAGCCGAAGACCTCGGCGACCTCACGACRCAACCGGCGGGCGGTCGCGCCAGTATCGAGTTCCGCCTCGACCACGATACGACCACCGACGATGTGCAGCCCCCCACCGAAGCGCAGCAGGGCCGCCATCTCGGCCCGCCGGCAACAGGGCTTCGCGACCCGCAGCCGGCTCAGTTCGTCCTTGACGGTGGCCGTCATCGCCGCCACACCGATCACTCCTTGGCTTCACCGGATGGGGTCCGGCGGACCGGTCCGCCGGACGATGAGTACTGCGTGACCGGCCGCCGGGACGCGGGCGTCGGGCAGGTCGCCTCCGGGAGTCCCGCGAACACCGCACGGAAGGCCGCGGCGAGCCGGACCGGATCGTGCACGGGCGCGCCGGGGATCCGCACCGGCGCCAGATGGAGCCGGGCACCGACGTYCGCCGCSGCCCGGGCGAGCAGATCGGGGTCGGGCACGGCGGTCGGATCGGCGATCACCACGTCCAGCCGCAGGCCGGGAACGTGCCGGCCRAGGGAGTGGAGATGGGCCTGGGGGGTGTATCCCTCGGTCTCCCCCGGCTGGGCGGTCAGGTTCAACACCATCACCCGGTTCGCCCGGGACGTCGCGATCGCCCGGTTCATCTCAGGAACCAGCAGATGCGGCAGCATGCTCGTGTAGTGCGATCCCGGTCCAAGGATGATCCAGTCGGCCGCGCCCGCCGCGGTCACCGCCTCCGGACAGGCCGGCGGTGCCGCCGGCGACAGCCGGACACCCGCGACCCGTCCACCGGTCGTGGCCACCGCGGCCTGCCCGCGCACCTCGACCTCGGCGGTGGGCGCCGCCGGATCCAGCCCCACGACGTCGGCGACGATATCGATGCCCCTGGTCGACAGCGGCAGCACCCGCCCCCGCACGCCGAGGAGGGTGGCGGCCAAGTCGAGCGCGGCCACCGGTGATCCGGTGCGCTCGGCGAGCGCGGTCAGCACGAGGTTGCCGACCGCGTGCCCGGCGAGCGGCCCGTCGCCGCCGAACCGGTGCTGGAACACGTCCGCCCAGGTGGTCGACCATCCGTCCGGTCCGGCCAGCGCGGCCAGGGCCATTCGCAGATCGCCCATGGGGAGCGCGCCGAGCTCCGCGCGCAGCCGCCCGGAGGATCCACCGTCGTCACCGACGGTCACCACGGCGGTAAGCGCCGAGGTGATCTGCCGGAGCGCGGCGAGCGAGGCGGCGAGCCCGTGGCCGCCGCCGAAGGCGACGACCGCCGGTGCCCGGTCCGGACCGTCGGAGCGCGCGGCTACGCCCTTGAGGTTCACGGATGGTTCACTCCCGTCCCAGGTCACGGTGCACCACCCGGACTCCCACGCCGCCCGCGGCGAGCCGGATGCCGAGCTGCTCGGCGATCGCGACGCTACGGTGCTTGCCGCCGGTGCACCCGACGGCCAGCGTGAGATACCGCTTGCCCTCACGGGCGTAACCCTCGCCGACCAGGCGGAGCAGCGCCGAGTACTGGTCGAGGAAGTCCTGCGCTCCCGGCTGGGCCAGCACATAGTCGCGCACCTGCGGATCGCGGCCGGTGAACGGGCGCAGCGCCTCCACCCAGTGCGGGTTGGGCAGGAACCGGCAGTCGGCGACGAGATCCGCATCCAGCGGAAGTCCGTACTTGTACCCGAACGACACCACCGTGGCGTTGAGCCGGTYGGCGTTCGGCTGCCCGAACGCGGCGTCGATCTTCGACCGCAACTCGTGGACGTTCAGGTCGGTGGTGTCGAGGACCAGGTCGGCCTCGCCGCGCAGCTCGGCGAGCAGAATCCGTTCCCGGCCGATGCCGTCGACCACCCGCTCGTCGCGCTGCAGCGGATGCGGCCGGCGGACGTGCTCGAACCGGCGGATCAGCGCGTCGTCGCTGGCCTCGAGGAACAGCATCCGGGGATGCATGCCCCGCGCGTCGAGCGCCGCGATCGCGGCGCGCAGGTCAGAGAAAAACGGCCGGCCCCGCACGTCCACCACGACGGCGATGCGGCTGATTGCCCCACCGGAACGACGGCCCAGCTCAGCCATGGTGGACAGCAGCTCCGGAGGAAGGTTGTCGACGACGAACCAGCCCAGGTCCTCCAGACACTTCGCCGCGGTGCTGCGCCCGGCGCCGGACAGCCCGGTGATGATCGCCAGATCCAGGGTCGGGGTGGTCATGAGACGGTCTCCGTGTCGAGAATCTCTCCGGTGCGCGGGTCGACGACGGGGGCGGGCGCGTCGGCGCGGCCCGGCGCCGACCGGGCCAGCGCGGTGACGATCGCCGCCGCCGTCCGCGGGCCGATGCCGGACACCTGCGCGATCTGCTCGGCACTCGCCKCCCGTATCTTCGCCACCGAACCGAAGTGGCGCAGCAGGGCCTTGCGCCGGGTGTCACCCAGGCCGGGGACCTCGTCGAGGGCGGAGGCCACCATGGCCGTGGACCGCTTCTGCCGGTGGTAGGCGATGGCGAAGCGGTGCGCCTCGTCGCGCACCCGTTGCAGCAGGTAGAGCGCCTCGGACGTCCGCGGGAGGATGACCGGGTCCGCGGTGTCCGGCAGCCAGACCTCCTCCAGCCGCTTCGCCAGCCCGCACAGCGCCACCCCGCCGGGGCCGGCGTCGATGCCGAGCTCGTCGAGCGCCCGGGCCGCCGCAGCCACCTGGGGCGCCCCGCCGTCCACCACGACGAGGTTCGGCGGGTAGGCGAACCGGCGCGGCCGCCCGGTCCCCGGATCGATCGGCTGCGCGGCACCCGGCGCGCCGGCGATGTCGCCAAGCTCGGCGATGTCGGCGATGTCGGCGATGCGGGACCGCTCGGCGAGGTAGCGCGAGAACCTCCGGTGGATGGTTTCGTACATGCTCGCCACGTCGTCCCCGGCACCCTCCCGGCCGGCACCCTCCCGGCCGGCGATGCCGCGGATCGCGAACCTGCGGTACTCGGACTTGCGCGGCAGGCCGTCCTCGAACACGACCATGCTCGCCACGACGTTCGTGCCCTGGGTGTTCGAGACGTCGAAGCACTCGATGCGCAGCGGCGCGTYGGGCAGCTCCAGGGCCTCCTGAAGCTCGGCGAGGGCACGGCTGCGGGCGGTGAGGTCACTGGCCCGCTTCGTCCGGTGCAGCGCGAACGCCTGCTTGGCGTTGCGCTCCACCGTTTCGAGCAGGGTGCGCTTGTCCCCACGGCGGGGCACGCGGACCTCGACGCGGCTACCCCGGGCCGCGCCGAGCAGTTCGGTGACCGCCTCGACATCGGGCGGCAGGGCGGGCACCAGGATCTCGCGGGGGATGCCTTCCCCCTGGGATCCCGCGGTGGTCGTGGGCACCGTCGAACCGGCGGTCCCGGTCGAGGCCGCTCCCGTGCCGTCGAGGTACTCCTGGGTGAGGAACTGCTCGACGAGGTCCGCGGTCGTGACCTCGTCGAGCTTGTCGACGACCCAGCCCCRCTGGCCGCGTACCCGCCCGCCACGCACGTAGAACACCGCGACGGCGGCCTCCAGCTCGTCCTCGGCGAAGGCGATGACGTCGGCGTCGGTGCCGTCGGGCAGGACCACGGCCTGCTTCTCAACCGCACGGCGCAGGGCGCCGATGTCGTCGCGCAGCCGCGCGGCGCGTTCGTACTCCTGGGCCTGCGCCGCCTGCTGCATCTCCCGTTCGAGCCGACGCAGGTAACGGCCCGTCTGCCCGGACATGAAGTCGCAGAAGTCCTCGACTATCTCCCGATGGGTGGCCGCGTCGACCCGTCCCACGCAGGGTGCCGAGCACCGGTCGATGTACCCGAGCAGGCACGGCCGTCCGACCTGCGCGGCCCGTTTGAAGACCCCGCCCGAGCATGTGCGGGCGGGGAAGACCCGCAGGAGCAGATCGAGGGTCTCCCGGATGGCCCRGGCATGCGCGTACGGGCCGAAGTACCGGACGCCCTTGCGCTTGGGYCCCCGCATGACCTGCAGGCGCGGGAACTCCTCGTGGAGGGTCACGGCGAGACTCGGGTAGCTCTTGTCGTCGCGGTAGCGGACGTTGAAGCGCGGGTCGAACTGCTTGATCCACGTGTACTCGAGCTGGAGGGCCTCGACCTCGGTCGAGACGACGGTCCAGTCGACCGAGCTCGCCGAGGAGASCATGTGCTGCGTACGCGGATGGAGGGTGTGCAACTCGGCGAAGTAGTTGGCCAGCCGGGCCCGCAGGTTCTTGGCCTTGCCGACATAGAGCACGCGACCGTGCTCGTCACGGAAACGATAGACACCGGGTGTCTCGGGGATCGAGCCCGGCGCGGGCCGGTAGGACGCCGGATCAGCCATGAACCGAGCCTACGGCGACCTTCATCCCGAGCAAGCAGCACCTGCACGTAACCATTTCATCACGCATAGCGCGCGGGCTTGGCGGCGGGTTCCCTCCGGTGGTGGCGGTAGGGYGACGAGCGGCGACGGCCACCCGGCAGCATCGTGACCGATTACACACCTTCCGCTGTTTCGGGGGCCCCCGTTGGCGTCCGGGGCGGAGGGCTGCGACCCTCGAGACATCGGGCAAGCGAACCGAGGGAGCCAGCGCGTGCTTGGTAAGGACGTCACGGCGGAGTTCGTCGTGGACGACGCGTCCAGCCGTGGGCGGATCACCGTGTTCCAGATCTGCTGGGGCGCCCGCGACCCGTTGGCCGTGTCCATGACGCTGGTGTCCAGGCCGGAGCATCCCGCGCTGCCGCAGGGCAGCTGGGTCGCACCACGCGACACCCTGCGCGCCGGCCTGGAGACGGCGGTGGGCGACGGGGACGTCCGGATCGGTCCCGACGCGGATCGGCGCGGCGTGCGGCTCGACCTGGTGCACGGCGACCGCCAGTCCGTGGTAGTGGTCGCGGCGTCGTCGCTGCGCAGCTTCCTGGACCGCACCGAGCGGCTTGTCCCGACCGGTCAGGAGCACACCGAACAGGAGCTGGACGCCGTCCTCGCGGACCTGCTGCGGACCTGAGAGGGCGGGAGCGGTCCCACCTCGGCGACCCGGTCACTGAGGATCTCCCGGAGGAAGACCGCGGTGTGGCTCTCCTCGACCGCAGCCACGGCCTCGGGCGACCCCTGCGCGACGACACGGCCGCCTCCCGTGCCCCCCTCCGGACCCAGGTCAATGATCCAGTCCGCCGTCTTGATGACATCGAGGTTGTGCTCGATCACGATGACCGTGTTCCCGGCGTCGACCAGCCGGCCGAGCACGCCGAGCAGCTTGCGGATGTCCTCGAAGTGCAGACCGGTCGTCGGCTCGTCGAGCAYGTAGACCGTCCGGCCGGTGGAGCGCCGCTGCAGCTCCGAGGCGAGCTTGACCCGCTGCGCCTCGCCGCCGGAGAGGGTCGGCGCCGACTGGCCGAGCCGGACGTACCCCAGGCCGACGTCGTTCAGCGTCCGCAGGTGGCGGGCGATGGCCGGCACCGCGGCGAAGAACTCCGCCGCCTCCTCAATCGGCATGTCGAGCACCTCGGCGATGTTCCTGCCCTTGTAGTGCACCTCCAGCGTCTCCCGGTTGTACCGGTCGCCGTGGCAGACCTCGCACGGCACGTACACGTCTGGCAGGAAGTTCATCTCAATCTTGAGGGTGCCGTCACCGGAACACGCCTCGCACCGCCCGCCCTTGACGTTGAACGAGAACCGGCCCGGCAGATAGCCACSGACCTTCGCCTCGGTCGTCTCGGCGAACAGCCGGCGGATGTGGTCGAACACGCCGGTGTAGGTGGCGGGGTTGGACCGCGGCGTGCGTCCGATCGGGGACTGGTCGACCCGGACCGCCTTGTCGAGATTGTCGAGCCCGCTGACAGTGCGGTGCCGGCCCGGCACCTGCCGGGCGCCGTTGAGCTTGTTCGCCAGGACGGCGGCGAGGATGTCGTTGACGAGGKTGGACTTCCCCGAGCCCGACACCCCGGTGACGGCCACGAAACAGCCCAGCGGGAACGACACGGTGACGTCGCGCAGGTTGTGCTGCCGGGCCCCGTGCACGGTCAGTGCCCGGCCCTTGGCCGGCACCCGGCGGATGTCGGGCACCGGGATCCGCCGCCGCCCGGACAGGTAGGCGCCGGTCATCGACTCCTCGCTGGCGAGCAGCTTCTCGACCGGCCCGGAGACGACGACCCGACCGCCGTGCTCGCCGGCGCCGGGGCCGATGTCGACCACCCAGTCGGAGGCGCGAATCGTGTCCTCGTCGTGCTCGACGACGATGAGCGTGTTACCCAGGTCGCGCAGCCRCAGCAGGGTCTGGATGAGCCGGCGGTTGTCCCGCTGGTGCAGGCCGATCGACGGCTCGTCGAGCACGTACAGCACCCCGACGAGCCCGGAACCGATCTGGGTGGCCAGCYGGATGCGCTGTGCCTCGCCGCCCGCCAGGGTGCCGGCGGCCCGGTCGAGGGAGAGGTAGTCCAGCCCCACGTCCAGCAGGAATGTCAGCCGCGCGTCGACCTCCTTGAGCACCCGACCGGCAATGGTCCGCTCCCGTTCGGTGAGGTCGAGCCCGCGCAGGAACACGGCGCACTCGCCGATCGCCAGACCCGAAACCTCGGCGATCGACCGGCCACCCAGCGTCACCGCGAGTGACTCCGGCTTTAGCCGCGCGCCGCGGCAGGCCGGGCAGGGGATGTCGCGCATGTAGCCCTCGTACCGCTCCCGGCTGCTGTCCGACTCGGCCTCGCGGTGCCGGCGGCCCAGGAAACCGATCACGCCCTCGAAGGAGGTGTGGTAGGAACGCTTGCGGCCGTAGCGGTTGGTGTAGCCGACGTGGATCTCGGTGTCGCCGCTGCCGTACAGCACGGCCTTGCGGGCCCGCTCGGGCAGCCCCTCCCACGGGGTGTCCATCCTGAAGCTGAGGTCCTCGGCGAGGGCCGTGAGCAACCGTTCGAAGTACTCCTTGTTGTGGCCGCCCGACCAGGGGGCCACCGCGCCCTGCGCCAGCGACAGGGTGGGGTCGGGCACGACGAGCTCCGGGTCGACCTCCTTGCGGGTCCCGATCCCGGTGCACTCGGGGCAGGCGCCGTACGGCGAGTTGAACGAGAACGACCGCGGCTCCAGCTCCTCAAAGGAGAGGTCGTCGTAGAGGCAGGCCAGATGCTCGGAGTACATCCGCTCGCGCTCGGGATCGTCGGCGTCGCGGTCGACGAAGTCAACCAGGACGAGCCCGCCGCCCAGCTTCAGGGCCGTCTCCACCGAGTCGGTGAGCCGCCGCTTCGCTGACGACTTGATCGCGAGCCGATCGACGACGACCTCGATCGTATGCTTGCGCTGCTTCTCCAGCTTCGGCGGATCGGTGAGCGGCACCACCGTGCCGTCGACGCGGGCCCGTGCGAACCCGGAGCTCTGCAGCTCGGCGAACAGGTCGACGTACTCGCCCTTGCGGCCACGCACCACCGGGGCCAGCACCTGGAAGCGGGTGCCTTCGGGCAACTCCAGCAGCCGGTCGACGATCTGCTGCGGGGTCTGCCGGGAGATCAGCCGCCCGCACTTCGGGCAGTGCGGACGGCCGGCGCGGGCGAAGAGCAGCCGCAGGTAGTCGTAGACCTCGGTGATCGTGCCGACGGTGGACCGCGGGTTGCGCGAGGTCGACTTCTGATCGATGGAGACGGCCGGAGACAGCCCCTCGATGAAGTCGACGTCGGGCTTGTCCATCTGCCCGAGGAACTGCCGCGCATAGGCCGACAGCGACTCCACGTAGCGCCGCTGCCCCTCGGCGAAGATTGTGTCGAAGGCGAGGCTGGACTTGCCGGACCCGGACATACCGGTGAAGACGATCAGCCCGTCGCGGGGCAGGTCGAGGTCGACGTCACGGAGATTGTGTTCACGCGCGCCACGCACGACAAGACGATCGGCCATCGACAAACCCTCATGATCTTCAGTAAGACCGGACCTGGGCGAGTGTGGCCATGCTACGGATGAGGACCGACACTTTTCCGGGGGCGGCCACCTAACCATCAGCCGGACGAATCCGTCGCATCCGGCAGAGACCTCAGAGGCGTCAGAGGCGTCAGATCTCCCGGTGCCACCCGACGGACCGTAACGACCGGCAGCTATCCCCTGTTCCCGTCCCATCCGCGCCATCCACTCCGGAGAGGATCGTCATGAGCGACGCCAACGGCGGCGACACCAGCCGCACCGGCTACACCGAGTACACCGGGAAAGTCACGGTCGGCGGTCCGGCCGACGTGCGGACCCTGCCAGGCCTGACGATCACCAAGGTCGCCGTCGGCCCGATGAACAACAACGCCTACCTGTTGCACTGCCCGGTCACCGGGGAGCAGCTGCTCGTCGACGCGGCGAACGAGGCCGACACGCTGCTGCGGCTTGTCGGGGACGCGGGGCTGGCAACGGTGGTCACCARCCATCGGCACGATGATCATGTGCAGGCCCTCGCAGATGTGGTCACCACCACCGGGGCCAGCACGGTCGCCCATCCGGACGACGCCCCGGCCATTCCGGTGCCCACCGCGCGGCAGGTGCGCGAGGGGGACGAGATCGCCGTCGGGACGGCGGCCCTTCGGGTGATCCACCTGGTCGGGCACACACCCGGATCCATCGCCCTGCTCTACGACGCCGATCCCGCCGCTCCCCACCTCTTCACCGGAGACTGCCTGTTCCCTGGCGGCCCTGGAAACACGTTCGGTGACGAACAGGCCTTCACGACGCTGATGGACGATCTCGAACGCAAGATCTTCGGCCCACTGCCGGACACCACCTGGATCTACCCCGGCCACGGACACGACACCACCCTCGGCGCCGAACGCCCGCACCTGGCGGAATGGCGCGCCCGCGGCTGGTGACGGTGGGGGTGAGGCCGGCTGCGGCGAGCTCGCGCACTCACGCCACCGGATACGCTCACTCCCCCGAGACCCCCTCCGGCACGAGGTGATGCTGGCGCTACGTCCGCTGGCCAGAGGAGCCGGGGGAGCCGTCGGCGAGATCATCGATCAGATCGTCCTGCCGCTGCCGCGGCGTCCGCGGGACCGGGCGGAGATGGCCGAGACGCAGCCGCGTCTCGGCCGGGACGGCGTGCCACCGTGAGCTGACCGCGGGCTCCCAGCCTGGCCGGGCCAGCCCGCTCACCAGCCCGGAGAGGATCCGGACCGCGCGCAACGCGTCGTGCGACCGGCCCACGGCCAATTTGCGCGCGGCGAGGACGGTCAACTGGGCCGCGTGCACCGCGGTCCACGACCGGCCCACGTCGTGACGGTGCCGCCGGGCATAGGTGGCTGCCGACCGGCCGAGTTCGGCGTACAGCAGCCCGGACCGCCCGACGGTCTCCCCGCCCACATGAACGACCGGCCAGGCGTCGTCCGCCCAGACGATGCGCCCACCCGCGGCGTGCAACCGGGCGAACAGATCCGTCTCCTCGTAGTACATCCAGTACGACGGGTCGAATCCGCCCAGCCGTAGGAAAATCTCCGAGCGGACGGCGAAGAAGGCGCCGACCGGATAGCGCAGTTCCGGCCACCTCTCCACCGCGGCGATCTCGCCCCGTACCGCCGTGTAGGCGTTCGTCCGCGGGCGCGGCAGGACGGCACTCGCCCGTCCCCRCTCGCCCGCCGTGCCGCGGATCGGGAAGCCGACCACGTCGGCGGACGACGGGGCCCAGGCGAGYAGCTTCGGGATCATCGTCGCGGTGTCGGCAGGGACCGTCACGTCACTGTTGACCACCAGGATCCACTCCGGCCGCAGCCCGTCCTCCAGGGCACGGCGGACAGCGAGGTTCACCGCGGTGCCGTATCCGACGTTCCCGTGCCCCTGGACCACGCGCACACCGTCCGGCAACGCATCATGTCGGGATTTCCCATCATTTTCTACCAGAAACACCCGACATTCCGCCATGGCATCCAGTGTGGTCAGCAACCGGTACAGAGACGTCGATCCCCCGTGAGAAACGACGACCGCCAACAGCCTGTGCATCATCCGCCTTCGGCTAGTACGCCCGCAACGAGCTGCGAAATTTCGGGAAGAATCGGCAAGAAAGGACCACGACTCACACCGAACGAGTACACACGATCGGTCCCGGAACGTCGAGTATTCCCGCCCGCGCGTCTCCTCGCCCACGTCAGAGAGATACGTTCCGGCGGCTGGATGTGCACCGAATGTACCGCAGTACCCGCCGGAGCCAGCATAACCGCTGAGCCAGGACTGTCAGGCATCCTCGTTCCCGGCGCGTCGCGACACCATTCCTCGATATGTTTCCGGGCAAGTGGCGAACCGGGCCCGGTTCGCCACCCGCCCACCGGTCATCGGGGCACCTCCTGGGAGCCTTCGGCCACRCCCCCCGGCTCGGCTACCCCCYCCGGCTTGGTTACCCCCTCCGGCTCGGCCACGGACCGCGGGGCCGGCGGGGTGGTGCGCAGCGACCAGACGATGGCCACGATCAATGTCACCACAATGACACCGAGCGACAGCGCGATCGGCGGGTGCCACACGTCGGTGAGCAACATCTTCACGCCGATGAAGGCCAGGATGAACGCGAGCCCCGTCGCCAGGTGGTGGAAACGTTCCATCAGACCGGAGAGCAGGAAGAACAACGACCGCAGCCCCAGGATGGCCAGGGCGTTGCTCGTGTAGACCAGGAACACCTTGTCGGTCACACCGAGCGCGGCGGGCACCGAGTCGAACGCGAACAGGACGTCGGCGGTCTCGATCACGACGAGGACGGCCAGTAGCGGCGTGGCGACCAGCTTCCCGGCACGCCGAAACACGAAACGCTGCCCCTGATAGTCGTCGGTGACCGGAATGACCTTGCGAAGCAGCGCGACCGCCCTGCTTCGGCCCGGATCCATCTCGACGCCGTCGCCCCGGAGCATCGTGACCGCCGTGTAGAGCAGAAAAGCCCCGAAGACGTAGATGACAAAGCTGAACCGTTCGAGCAGCGCGATGCCGGCCGCAATGAACAGGAAACGGAGCACAAGCGCTCCCAGCACACCGTAGAACAGGACGCGGTGCTGGTAGGCGCGAGGCACCTTGAAATAAGAGAAGATCAGCGCGAAGACGAAGAGGTTGTCGACGGACAGGCTCTTTTCCAGCAGCCACGCGGCGGCGTACTCGCCGGCGGGCCCCGGGCCCTGCCAGGCCCAGATGACACCGGCGAATCCGATGCCCAGCGAGACCCACAGAACGCTCCACCACGCGGCCTCGCGAAAGCCGATGACGTGAGCCCGACGATGTGCCAGCAGGTCGATGGTCAGGAGTGTGAGCAGGACGCCGACGAAGGCGGCCCAAGCCCAGGGGGGCACGTACACAGATGATCTCCAGCGGAGTCGGGTGCCCGCCACGGCGGGCGGTCAGCGCCAGAAGCCGCCGGGATGGGCGGGGCGGACCGTGGTGGCGCGCCCGCGCAGCGGGGCGGTCTCCACCGCCTGCTTCAGCTCCACCGGGCCCACCGTTCCGATCAGGCGAAGGCGACCGTCATCCGGGGCGGCGCCAATGACGGCGACGCAGCCCGCGGMCGGCCGCTCCAGAAGCCGGCCGGTGACGTCCGTCAGCTGCTCGTCCGGACGGGCGGTGGCAACCATCTCCAGCGGAATCATGACCCGGTTGATCCGGGCGAGACCTCGATCGTCCATCGGCACGGCGGCGAGGTCACGCAACAGCGCCACCCCGGCGAGGGATCCGTCGAAGTCCTCGACTCCGAACACCGCCCTCCGCGACGGCAGTACAACCTCGTCCAGCGCGCTTGCGACGGTCGTCCAGGCGGACAACGGCGGCGGCGGCGGGCTCATCACGTCCCGGACGGTCAGACCCTCCAGCGCGACGTAGGTCCGCTGCTGCGCCTGGGCGAACCGGGAGGTGCCCAGCGCCAACCAACCCAGCAGGACAGCCCACAGCGCGACGAACCCGACCAGGAACGACCCGACCAACCCGACGGCGATCAGTGACCAGCCAGTGATCACGCCGGCGCGGGCCGCGGCCTGCTCGGCGCGCGCACGACTGCCAGTGCGGCGCTCCACCCGGGCTGCGATCAGCCGGCCGCCGGAGCTGCGCGGGGAGGGAAGGACGTCAACGAGGGTCACCAGCAGCGCGAAGGTACCCACCCACAGGGCCACCTCGCCGGCCAGTTCCCAGGTGCCGGCGGGTGCCAGGGCACCGAGCACGACAAGCAGGGCCCCGGCGGCAGCGGTGACGAGCAGGCCGGCCCGCGCGATCCGCGCCTCGACCTGGGTGCCGACCTGGGTGCCCGTCCCCGGCGTGGGATCGAGGGCCGCCACGGGCGGCGGCGCGAGATCGATACCGTGGAGTGCCGGCTGGTGGGCGGCCGGGTGAGGGGTTGTCGGGTGAGGGGCGACCGCCACGCCCGCGGAGCGGTCGGGCGCACCGGCCAGGACCAGCCGGCTTCCGAAGGCGCCGAGGGTGATGCCGAGAACGGTCACCCCCGACCGACGGGCCGACCGGGCCCGCATCAGATCGGCGGCCAGCAGGACGCCCACGAGCAAGCCCGCCCCGATCAGACCGCCGGACAGGTAGGCGAATCCGGGCCGGCCGGGCACGGTGGCCGGCAGCGTGATCGCGGAGAGGAGGACAGTGACGATCGCCACCGAGACAGCCAGTCCCGGACGCACCGTGATCGGCGGGAGATGTCCCCGTCGGGTGGCGTCGTGGGTGGTCATGTCCGCTCAGAGCTCCTTTCGCCTTCACCGGGCCGCGGTCACGACCGGGTGTCATACATGCTCAACGCATAGCCTGCCCGTCAACGTCCCGGCAGACACCGCAGGGAGTCCGCGACTTTGCCGACGATTTCGTTGCCGAGGTTCGGCAACATCGAAGTTCGGCAACATCGAGATTCGGAAACTGTCGGAGGCCTGTGGTGTGCTAGAAGCCGTGAGCACAACGTTCGAACGGCCCACCATCGACATCGAGCGGACGCGGGCGCCGTTTCAGGTCGTGTCCGACTTCTCCCCGTCGGGCGACCAGCCTGCCGCCATCGACGAGCTGGCCCGGCGGGTCGGGGCCGGCGAGTCCGACGTCGTCCTCCTCGGCGCCACCGGCACCGGAAAGTCCGCGACCACCGCGTGGCTGGTCGAGCGCCTGCAGCGGCCGACGTTGGTGATGGCCCCGAACAAGACGCTCGCCGCGCAGCTCGCCAACGAGTTCCGGGAGCTGCTGCCGCACAACGCCGTCGAGTACTTCGTCTCGTACTACGACTACTACCAGCCCGAGGCGTACATCGCGCAGACGGACACCTACATCGAGAAGGACTCCTCGATCAACGAGGAGGTGGAGCGGCTACGGCACTCGGCGACGATGAACCTGCTCACCCGTCGGGACGTCGTCGTGGTCGCGAGCGTCAGCTGTATCTACGGCCTCGGCACACCGCAGGAGTACATCGACCGGATGGTGCGGCTGAGGGTCGGCGACGAGATCGAGCGGGACCTGCTGCTGCGCCGCTTCGTTGACGTGCAGTACACCCGCAACGACCTCGCCTTCACCCGCGGGACGTTTCGGGTCCGGGGGGACACGGTGGAGATCTTCCCGGTCTACGAGGAGCTCGCCGTCCGAGTCGAGATGTTCGGCGACGAGATCGAGCGGCTCACCTACCTGCATCCACTGACCGGGGAGGTCGTCAGCGAGGCGGAGGAGATCTACGTCTTCCCGGCCACGCACTACGTCGCCGGGCCGGAGCGGATGGAGCGGGCGATCGCCGGCATCGAGGCGGAGCTCGCCGAGCGGCTGGCCACCATGGAGCGGCAGGGCAGGCTGCTGGAGGCACAGCGGCTGCGGATGCGCACCACCTACGACATCGAGATGATGCGCCAGGTCGGGTTCTGCTCGGGCATCGAGAACTACTCCCGGCACATCGACGGCCGCGAGGCCGGGAGCCCGCCGCACACCCTGCTCGACTACTTCCCCGACGACTTCCTGTTGGTGATCGACGAGTCGCACAACACCGTCCCGCAGATCGGCGGGATGTACGAGGGCGACATGTCCCGCAAGCGCAACCTCGTCGAGCACGGGTTCCGGCTGCCCAGTGCCATGGACAACCGCCCGCTGCGGTGGGAGGAGTTCCTCGAGCGCATCGGCCAGACGGTCTACCTGTCGGCGACCCCGGGCCCCTACGAGCTGGGCCGGTCCGTCGGCGTCGTCGAGCAGATCATCCGGCCTACCGGCCTGCTCGACCCCGAGGTCGTGCTCAAGCCGACGAAGGGGCAGATCGACGATCTCGTCCACGAGATCCGGCTGCGCGCCGAGCGGGACGAACGGGTCCTGGTCACCACGCTGACCAAGAAGATGGCCGAGGATCTCACCGACTACCTGCTCGAACTCGGCATCCGGGTGCGGTACCTGCACAGCGAGGTGGACACCCTGCGCCGGGTGGAGCTGCTCACCGAGCTGCGCCGCGGCGAGTTCGACGTGCTCGTCGGGATCAACCTGCTCCGCGAGGGTCTCGACCTGCCAGAGGTGTCGCTGGTGAGCATCCTCGACGCCGACAAGGAGGGCTTCCTGCGCTCGGACAAGTCACTGATCCAGACGATCGGCCGGGCCGCCCGTAACGTGTCCGGGCAGGTCCACATGTACGCGGATGCGATCACCMCGTCGATGCGCCGCGCCATCGACGAGACGAACCGGCGGCGCGAGAAGCAGATCGCCTACAACACCGAGCGCGGGCTGGATCCCCAGCCCCTGCGCAAGAAGGTCGTCGACATCCTCGACGACATGGTTCGCCAGTCGGCCGACGGCGAGCTGATTGGCGGCGGCGGCCGATCGCAGTCCCGCGGCAAGGCCCCGGTTCCGGGGATGAAGTCGCGCGCCGGCAGGGAGGGCGCCGTCGGCCGGTACGCCGCCGAACTCGCCGGCCTGCCCTCCCACGAACTCGCGCAGCTTATCCGCCAGCTCGACGACCAGATGCACGAGGCGGCGAAGGAGCTGCAGTTCGAGCTGGCCGCCCGGCTGCGCGACGAGATCGCCGAGCTGAAGAAGGAGCTGCGTGGCATGGGCGCCGCCGGCGTGCAGTGATGCCGTGAGCGCCGGCCTGCCACGATCAGCCGGCTGGGGCGGCGGTGTCCGTGCCGCTGGCGGCAGTATCCGTGCCGCTGGCGACGGTCTCGGCCTTGGCGGTGGCCTTGGCGGTGGCCTTGGCGTCGCGGCGGGCCAGCAGATCCTGCCAGACCTCCTCGATGCGGGCGTCGAGGTCGTCCAGGCTCCCGCCGTTGTCCACCACGATGTCGGCAGCGGCCCGGCGCTGGGAGTCCGTGGCCTGGTTCGCCATCCGCGCCAGCGCCTGGTCGCGGGGCAGGCCGCGGCCCTCGAGGCGGTGCAGCCGCAGCTCCCGCGGCGCCTCGACGACCAGCACCACGTCGTAGGTGCCCTCGGCGTGCACCTCGACGAGCAGCGGGATGTCGTGCACGGCGATTCCGCTCGGTGACACCTCCCCCATGCGCCGCGCCGTCTCCTCGCGGATCAGCGGATGGACGATCGCTTCGAGCCGGCCGCGGGCGGCGGGATCGGCGAACACGATCCGGCCGAGCGCCTCGCGGTCCAGGCCGCCGTCCGCGTTCGCCAGTTCGGTGCCGAACTCCGCCAGGACCGCGGCGAGCCCCGGGGTGCCGGGCGCCACCACGTCCCGGGCGACCTGGTCGGCGTCGATCAGCAAGGCGCCCCGGGCCGCGAGGCACGCTGACACCGCGCTCTTGCCCGAACCAATGCCACCCGTCAGACCTACTGTGAACACATCGCCGAGTCTGCCAGCTCCCGGAGCCAGCCACCCAGCCGGTCCGCCCGGCTGCGCCCTCGCGTACTTGGCAGCTCGCGTACTTGGCAGCTCGCGTACTTGGCAGCTCGCGTACTTGGCAGCTCGCGTACTTGGCAGCTCGCGTACTTGGCAGACTGTGCGGATGGAGGTTGCCCCGGTCGCGCACCGGCTCTGGCCGGCCCTGCTCACCGGCACGCTGCTCGGTCTCGGTGCCCTCGGCCTCGCGCTGGCACCGGCGCTCGCCGGTTCGGCACCGTTGCTGCTCGTTGCGCTGCGACCCACGTGGGCGATCCTGCTGCTGGTCGGCGGCACGGTGCCGTTCGTTCCCGCCCTGCTGATCGCCGCGTTTTTCCGCGGGCTGATCGACGTCGGCTACTTCGGTCTGGCCCGCAACAACATCCGCTCGGTGCTCCTACGGCGCATCAGCACCGGCCGCGTCGTGGCGGCGCTGTCCCGCCGCGGCACCCAGCGCCCGCTGCTGTGGTTCTGCCTGCTGAACACCAACGCGGCGGTGGACGCGGCGCTCGGCGCCGGCGACGTCCCGCTGCGCCGGTTCCTGCGCTTCCTGGTTCCCGGCTCCCTGCTGTCCTCGGCCCTCTACCTGACGGCGGCGCGTGCCGTGACGCCATGGATGCACGGCGTCGTCACCTGGCTCGACGAGAACATGACCTTCCTGATCCTCGGCAGCCTCACGTTGGCGATCATCCAGCTGGGGGCGCGGACGCTCCTGCGCCGTCGGGGTCGGCTCCGCACTGCATCCGGTTCCCCGCCCGGCCCATCGTCCGGCTGGTCGCCCGGCCGGCATCGCGGATAGGGTGGTAACGGAACGTTTCCGGCTAGCCAGAAGAAGGCGGTGGACCGGCACTCTCTGGACATCCTGTGTCGCAGGTAGCAAGGTCGGTGACTCCGGGGTCATCCGCGGCCGTCGACRCCCGCGGGAATCCACCGGCGATCATCTCACGCTACGGAGTCGACGATGCCCTGCCCCCGCCACGCCCTGCCCTGCGCGGTCCCACCCCACATCCTCGAACGCATTGTCCGCAACGGCACCGAGGAGCAGCGTTCCCGGGCCCTGTCCACCCTGCTCCAGGACACCTCTYATCGCACCATCCGGGTGCACAACGCCCTGATGCGCTCGACGCGGCGCGGTGCCGTCCCACCGCGCCCGGCGCCCGAGACCGGCCCGCGGCGTACCGTCAGCGACGCGGGCGGCACCGAGATCCTGCCGGGTGCGATGGTTCGCGAGGAGGGTGGCGCCGCGATCGACGACGCGGCGGTCAACGAGGCCTACGACGRCCTGGGCTCGACGTTCGCGTTCTACTCCGACGTCCTAGGCCGGAGCTCCATCGATGACGAGGGGATGGCTCTGCTCGCCACCGTGCACTACGGCGACCACTACGAGAACGCCTTCTGGAACGGCCGCCAGATGGTGTTCGGCGACGGCGACGGCGAGCTGTTCAAGCGTTTCACGGCGTCGCTCGACATCATCGGTCATGAACTGACCCATGGCGTCACCGAGGACGAGGCGGCGCTGATGTATGTGAACCAGTCCGGCGCGCTCAATGAGTCGATCAGCGACGTCTTCGGTTCCCTGGTGAAGCAGTACGTCCGCGGCCAGACCGCCGAGCAGGCCGACTGGCTGATCGGCGACGAGCTGCTCACAGACGCCGTCCAAGGCGTCGCGCTGCGGTCGATGAAGRCCCCCGGGACCGCCTACGACGATCCGGTACTCGGCGACGACATCCAGCCGGACCACATGGACCGCTACGTCCGGATGACCGCCGACAACGGCGGCGTCCACATCAACTCGGGCATCCCGAACAAGGCGTTCTACCTCGCCGCGACGGCTCTCGGCGGATACGCCTGGGAGAAGGCCGGCCGCATCTGGTACGAGACCCTGCGCGCACCGCAGATCCGGCCGAACACGACGTTCCGTGCATTCGCCTCGGTGACCGTGCACCAGGCCGGCCTGCTGTTCGGTGCGGACGCGCGGAAGGCCGTCTCCGAGGCGTGGCAGGCCGTCGGCATCGTCGTCCGCGTATCCGGGCAGGTCAGCGCAGCCGGGCAGGTCAGCGCARCCGGGTAATTCGGACCATCACGCCCGGCGACATCGAACGTCACCGCCCGGGACCACCTTGCCCGCCTTCGCGGCCCGGGTCCGCAGCAGCTCGCGGACGCGCTCCGCCGGCAGCGGAGGCGAGATCGCCTCTCCCTGCAGCAGATCGCAGCCGAAGTCGACCATCATCGTCAGGGTCCGTTCGTCCTCGATGCCCTCACCGACGACCCGCAGCCCCAGGCGATGTCCCAGATCGAGCACGGAACGCACGATCGCGGCGTCGGGCAGGCTCCCCCGGACGTCCGTGACGAACCCCCGGTCGATCTTGACCTCGTCAAACGGCAACGTCTTGAGGATCTCCATCGAGCTATACCCGGTGCCGAAGTCGTCGAGGGAGAGCGCCACGCCGTGGGAGCGCAACTGACCCAGCATCGTCGCCGCACGCGCGGGCTGGGTGACCAGGGCGCTCTCGGTGATCTCCAGGGTGAGGACGTCGGGGGCCAGCCGGTGCGCGGCGATCGAGTCCGAGACCACCCGGGGAAGATCGTCGATCACCAGCATCCGGGGGGAGAGATTGACCGACACCGGCAGGTGCAGGCCCCCCGCGTCCCAGGCGGYACACTGCCGCAGTGCCTCGTCGAGAACCCACCGGGTCAGGTCCGCGATCAGGGGGGACCGCTCGGCGATCGGCAGGAACTCGCCGGGGGGGAGCAGCCCACGGCTCGGATGTCGCCACCGCAGCAACGCCTCGGCACCGACGATCCCACCGGTCCGAGCTGACTGGACCGGCTGGTAGTACAGGACGAGCTCGTCGCGGCCGATCGCGGCGCGCAACTGGGCGTTCAACGCGATCTCCTCGGGCCGCACCCCGGCGATGCCGGCATCCCACAGGCCCACGCTCTCCCCGACCCGCTTGGCCCGCAGCAGGGCCGCATCGGCGCAGCTCATCAGGGTGGCCATGGTCGCGCCGTCGCGGGGGGCCACCGCGATGCCCACCGAGGCGTCCACCTCGACGTCGACCCCGCAGACCTGAAAGGGCCCCTGGATCTGGCGGAGGACCCGCCGGCCCAGGGTGCGCCGCCGCCCGGCGGCTATGGCCGCGGGCAGGGGGCCGCGGACGGCMGGCGCGCCCGACGGGCCGAGCGAGACAGGTGAAGCAGATGAGGTGGATGAGGGGGGCGAGGCAGATGAGACGGATGAAGCGGGCGGCGCCGGGATGATCTCGGGCCCGCGGAACACCAGCGCGAACTCGTCCCCGCCGGCCCGACCGACGAACACCGGCCTCGGGGTCAGGGTCGGCAACGTCTCAGCGATCATCCTCAGCAGCTGGTCGCCGCCGAGGTGACCGAGCGCATCGTTGACCTCGTGAAACCGGTTGAGGTCCACCAGGACGAGGACAGCCTCGTTCCCCGCGGCATTGATCTTCGCAACGGCGGACTGCCCGATTTCCATCGTCCCGCCCCGGTTGGCCAGGCGGGTGAGGGGATCGGAACGGTTCTGCAGCAGGCCCTCACGGAACAGGGCCTTCGCCACCGCGCCCACGAGCATGACGGCGGCGATGGTGGAGAACATGGGCGCGGCGGCCTCGGCCAGTCCGCCGTGGGCGGTGACGCCGGCGACGACGGCAGCGCAGACGGCCGCGGTGCCGGCGACGGCCCAGCCGACGGGGACCAGGGCGGCATAGGCGCACAGCACCGGGAACCAGGTCAGGTATGTGTCCGCGTTCCGGCCGGGCGCCGCGCTCGCCAGCGCGAAGGCGAGCGCGGCGGCGAGCGAGGCGACGGCGACGGGCGGAATCCAGCGCCCTCTCGGGTTGGCCACCAGCCCGACGACGGCGTTACCGACCGCGACCACCAGACCCAGCCAGTTTCCCCAGCGCAGATAACCCGGGGAGCCCGGAATGCACCCGGCGAGCAGGAAGAGCACCGCCGCGATCGCAGGGGTGACCACGAGAAAACGCCGACGGCCGGCGAACGTACGCCCGCTGATCAAAAACCGCTTCCTCCCGCACTGACCCGCGATGAGCCCGACCGAACGGACCGAGCGGATCAGGCGGACCGAACAGGGACGAACCGCACCGAACGGGACGTCGCTCCGGGTGTCGCAACGACCCCGCATCCGAGAGATCACGGTGCACGACGGCGACAGGGCCGGGTCAGGCTTCCTTCCAACATAGCCGTCGATCCGGCGTGACCRACATCATAGCCAGCAGCTTCCCGGCACCGATGCAATTTCACGGTTCGGTACAATTCCTCGACTGATACCGGAGACGACGGAAAATCCGGGAAGCCAGCGGAGTAATTCGGCACAAAAATGACATCCGGGTACAGGAACGCTCGGTAACAGGAACACTCAGTAACAGGAACACTCAGTGCGCCGCGTCGTCCCAGGTGCAGCCGGCGCCGACGCTCACGTCGAGCGGCACCGACATGGTGTACGCGGAGGTCATCTCGGCCCGGACCAGCCGCTCGACCGCATCGTGCTCGCCGGGCGCGATCTCGAGGACGAGTTCGTCGTGCACCTGGAGCAGCAGCCGGGAGGCGTACCCCCCGGCACACAGCGCCCGGTCGACCCCCAACATCGCAATCTTGATGATGTCCGCGGCGGAACCCTGGATCGGCGCGTTCAACGCCATCCGCTCGGCCATCTGCCGCCGCTGGGAGTTGTCGCTGGTCAGATCGGGCAGGTAGCGACGGCGGCCGAGGATCGTCTCGGTGTAGCCGTCCTTGCGGGCCCGTTCCACGACCCCACGCAGGAAGTCGCGGACCCCGCCGAACCGGGCGAAGTAGGCGTCCATGTGCTCCCGGGCCTCGTCCGGCGCGATGCCGAGCTGCCCGGCGAGGYCGAACGCGGACAACCCGTAGGCCAGRCCGTACGACATCGCCTTGATCCGCCGGCGCAGCTCCGGGTCGACCTCGGAGACCGGCAGGCCGAACGCCTCGGCGGCCACGAAGGTGTGCAGGTCCTCGCCGGAGCCGAACGCCTCGATGAGGCCCTCGTCACCCGAAAGATGAGCCATGATCCGCATCTCGATCTGCGAGTAGTCCGCCGTCAGCAGCGTCTCGTAGCCCGCGCCGACGACGAAGGCCCGGCGGATCTGGCGCCCCTCGGCCGTCCGGATCGGGATGTTCTGCAGGTTCGGGTCCGCGGAGGAAAGCCGGCCGGTCGCGGCGATCGTCTGGTTGAACGTGGTGTGGATGCGCCCAATATCGTCGATCATGGGGATCAGCGAGTCGACGACCGTCTTGAGGCGGGCCACGTCGCGGTGCCGCAGCAGCACCGGCAGGAGCGGATGGTCGGACTGGACCGCCAGCCAGGCGAGGGCGTCGGCGTCCGTGGTATAACCGGTCTTGATCTTCTTGGTCTTGGGYAGGCCCAGCTCGTCGAAGAGGATCTGCTGCAGCTGCTTGGGGGAGCCCAGGTTGAACGGCCGGCCGACGATCTCGTGGGCCTGCGCGGCGACCGCGCTGACCTCGCCGCCGTAGTGCTTCTGCAGCTCGGTCAGGTGCTCGGAGTCCACGGCGATGCCGGCCCGCTCCATGCCGGCCAGGACCGTGACCAGCGGGAGTTCGATGTCCCGCAGCAGGGTGGCGGCGGAGCGGCGTTCGAGGTCCGCGTCGAGGGCGTCGGCGAGCTCGAGGCAGGCCCGGGCCCGCACGGCGTCCGCGTGCGCCTGGTCGGCCTCGCCGGAGCCGTCGAGGGTCAGCTGCTGGCCGCCCGGGACGGGGTCGGCGGACAGGTCGCGATGCAGGTACCGGGCGACGAGATCGGCCAGGTCGAAGGACCGCTGGCCGGGCAGAGCCAGATAGGCCGCGAGCGCGGTGTCGCTGGTGACGCCGGCGAGCGGCAGGTCAAGCTCGGTCAGGGCCAGCATCGGCCCCTTCACGTCGTGGGCGGCCTTCGGCTGGTTCGGATCGGCGAGCCAGGCGCCCAGCGCCGCCACGTCCGCGGGGGTGAGCAGCGTCGGGTCGATCCAGGCCGCGGCACCGCCGGCCGCGGCCAGCGCGAGACCGGCGAGCACACCGGTGCCGCGCCCCCAGGTGCCCCGGGCGTGCAGGCCGGTACGGCCGACCCTGTGGGCGTGCTCGGCGAGCCACCGGGCCACCTCGCCCGGCCCGAGCACGGTCAGCTCGATCTCGAACCCCTCGTCGGCGGGAGGCGGCGCGATCGCGAGGGCCGCGTAGAGCCGCTCCCGCAGCACCCGGAATTGCAGCGTGTCGAACAGCTGGTGGACGGCCTCCCGGTCCCAGGGCCGCATCCGCAGGCCGGCGGGGACGACGTCGAGCGGCACGTCACGGGACAGCTCCGTCAGGGAACGGTTGCGGATGACCTCGGACAGGTGGGCGCGCAGCGACGCCCCGGTCTTCCCGCCGATCTCGTCGGCATGGTCGACCAGTTCGGCCAGCGAGCCGAACTGCTGGATCCACTTGGTGGCGGTCTTCTCCCCCACCCCCGGCACCGACGGCAGGTTGTCGGAGGGATCCCCGCGCAGGGCCGCGAAGTCCGGGTACTGCACTGGGGACAGGCCGTACTTCGCCTGCACCTCGTCGGGGGTGAAGCGGACCATGTCACTGATGCCCTTGCGGGTCATCAGCACCGTCACCCGCTCGTCGACCAGCTGCAGCGCGTCACGGTCACCCGTGACGACCAGCAYGTCCATCCCCTCGGCCGCGCCCAGGGTCGCGAGCGTGGCGATCACGTCGTCGGCCTCGTATCCCGGCGCGCTGACCCCCGGCACCGCGAGGGCGTCGCACACCTGGTGGATGAGGCTGACCTGGCCGACGAAGTCGGCCGGGGTCTCGCCCCGACCGGCCTTGTACTCGGCGTACTGGGTGTGCCGGAAGGTCGGGGTCGGCAGGTCCCACGCCACGGCGACATGGGTCGGCCGCTCGTCGCGCAGGACGTTGATGAGCATGGAGGTGAATCCGTACACCGCGTTCGTCGGCTGGCCCGTGGTGGTGGAGAAGTTCTCCACCGGCAGCGCGTAGAAGGCACGGTAGGCCAGCGAGTGCCCATCAAGCAGCAACAACCGGGGCGTTGCCGGGGTCGACTTCGCGGGGCTCGATGGCGCGGGACTCGGCGAGGACACGGCCGGGCCGGCCGCAGTGGCCGCAGTGGCCCCAGTGGCCCCAGTGGCGGACGCTGCCGAGCGGCTCCCGGACGGAGACGAGGTGGGGGACGAAGTGGTGACGGACACGCGGCGAGTTTAGGCCGTGGGTCGGACAGTTTCGCCGCGAGCGGGCGGACCGATGCGTCGACCACGTCGCTCCGCCGGCCGGGCAGGTCCGCCGGCCGGGCAGGTCCGCCGGCCGGGCAGGTCCGCCGGTTACGGTCTGACGAGGGAGCTGACCGGGCCGAGCACGGCCCGTTTCCCGGCCCGGACCTCGTACACGTAGACCGTCGAGCCCTCGACCTCACCATTCTTCCGGAATCTGATGCGCTTGGTGACGCCAGGAATGTCGACCGAGCCGAACCGGGCGAGCACGGCCTCCCGCGTCGCGCCGCTACCGAGCCGGCGCAGCACCTCGATGACGGCGTTCGTGGCGTCATAAGCCTCGCCGGAATAGGTTCCAGGCCGCGCGTCGGCGTTGATCGTCTTGTAGTCGGCGACGAACCCCGCCGCCGCGGGATCGCTGTTCGGGTCACCGCAGGGGCAGGTCAGCAGCGTTCCCTCGGCGTTGCCGGCACCGGCCTGGTGGATGAGTTGGTCGTCGTTCGCGCCGTCGCCGCTGACGACCTTCCCGGTGTACCCCTTGCTGCGCAGCGCCCTGGTCAGCAACGCGAGTTCCGCATAGTAGCCAGAATAGTACACKGCGTCCGGATTCTCGGCGAGGATCTTCGTGGCCTGGGACGTGTAGTCCTTCGTCGGATTGATGCCGTCGTGGATCACGCGGATGCCACGGCCGGTCAGGGCCTTCTCGAGCGCTCCGGACAAGCCGGTGCCGTATTCGCTCCGGTCGTCGAGAGAGTAGACCTTGTCCGCCTTCACGACCTTGGCAAGGTATTCCGCGGCGGCGGATCCCTGCACGGTGTCCGGTGCGATGACCCGGTAGAAGCTGGTGAACCCGAGATCGGTGAGCGCCGGATTGGTGGCCGACGGGCTGACCGACAGCAGCCCGGCCCCGCTGTAGAGCGGCTCACTCGACTTCGTCGGTCCGGAGAAGACGGGGCCGACGACGCCGATGACCTCCGGATTGTCGATCAGTTTCTGCGCGGCGGTGGGCCCCTGCTCGGCCATACCCTGATCGTCCGAGGCGACCAGGCGCAGCCTGAACGGCAGATCCTTGCGCCGGTTCGCTAGCTCGACAGCGGTCAGCACCCCGTCGTAGGCGTTGATGCCGAGCTGCTGGTTGTCGCCGGAGAGCGGCCCCTGAAAACCGATGGCGTATTCCTTTTTCCCGTCGTCACCGGACGAACCACCGCCGCAGCCGGCRAGGRCGGCCGCGGCTGTCAGCACACCCACGGATCCGAGGGCCCCCCACCGCGTCACGCTCGGTCGGGGCACGCCCCCTCGCCGTCCAGGACCCGTCATGACACGCCCTCCCACAGCACATCGCTGCCGCTACCGACACCCTCGGCGTCAGGACCCGGTCCGCCACCGCATCATCGGCAACCGATCGACAGCGGATAGTGACGAAAACGTAACCTTCGGAGGAGTGGAAGGGAAGCGCAACGTGAGCGTGTCGTAACTTGAAGGGGGTTTCGCCGGTGAGTCCGAAAGCAAACGACCCGATCGGAGAAGCGAACGACCCGGCAGAACCCGCAACGGCCCGGTCGGAGGATGTCGGTTGCCGCAGCCGCCGCAGCCATTACGGCAGCCGCCGACACGTCACCGCCGGTCGGTCAGTTCTCCGTCTTCAACGGGACGAATCTGCCGCCGAGTACCGTGTAGAGCACGACCGTGGGCGATCGGGTGTCCCCCCAGCGGTCGAAGGCGACGGAGCCGGTGATCCCCGCGAACGAGCCGCTTCCGATCGCCGTCACGAGGTCGTGTCTGGTGGCCGCGTCCACGGTCGTCCGGCCCGGCAGCACCGTGGCCGCTGCGCGGATGATCGCCCTGGCGGCGTCGTACGCATAGGCCGCGACCGCGGGGATGGCCTCGGCCCGCCGCAGCTCCAGCTCCGCGGCGGGGTCGTTCACCCCGGACGTACCGCGGGTACCGGCGGCCGGGGGCCCGTGGGGCCCCTCCTCCAGGCCCGGCCCCGGTGCCGATACCGGTGCCGAGGTGCCGTGGACCACCCTCGGGGTGGTGGTGGCGCCCCGGCCGGGCGAGGCGGTCTCCGCTGGATCCTCCTGGCTCCGCAGGTCCGCAGGGTCCTCCTGGCCCCGCGGGCCCAGAGTCCCACTCGACCGCCCACTCGCGCCAGGCGATTCCACGCCGCCCGAGGCCCCGGGACGGGTACTGCCCTCGTCATCCGCCGGTCCCCCGAAACGGTCGGAGTAGTCCGCGACGAAGGCACCCGAGGACGGCAGCCGGGTCGGCGGGACCAGCGGACCGATGATCAGATCGCCGTCGGCTGCCGACCTCGCCTCGTCGGTGTAGCGGGGCTGGAGCAACGCGTCCGAACCCACTACCTGGATCGACGTCCCCGCGTCGGCGAGCCGGGCCCGCAGTTTCCCGGCGAAGGCCGCACCCGTCGAGACGTAGACCAGATCGGGGGCGTCCTCCTCGATCGCCCGCGCGGTGTCGGCGATCTCGGATCCGTCCGCTTCGTCCCCCCGGACCTGGTACACCGATGTCACCGACGCGCCGAGAGCGGCGGCGCGCGCCGCGAAGCGGGCGCCCAGGGTCGTGCCGTATCTCGGTTCGCCGTCAACGACGACGATACGCCTGCGGCCGAGCGTCCTGACCGCGTACTCGGCTGCGACCCGGGCCTGGCGCTCGTCCGTTCCGGCCAGGCGGAAGTAGGACGGGAAGGGCCGGGTGCGCGGCCGGGAACCGGAGTCGGTCAGCGTCGGGTCCGCGTTCGACGGGGAGACGACGGGGATGCCAGCGGCGCTCAGCGTGGGCAGGGACACCTTCGCTACGAGTGAGCTCAGCGGCCCGACCACGCCGATGACATGATTGTTCGCCACGAAGGCGTCCACGGCCTGCGCTCCCCCGTCCGGACGGGACAGGTCGTCGTGGGCGGACAGCTCGATGCGCCAGCCCGGGACGGCCCCGGACTTGTTGGCCTCGTCGACCGCGAGCGCGACGGCGTTGCGCGCGCTCACCCCGTCCGTGGAGAGATCCCCGGACAGCGGCGCCATCACACCGAGGGTGGCGACCCGGGTGACGCCGGTGGCGGCTCTGGCGCCAGCGCCGCCACCGGCGTCATCGCCTGCGCCGAGGCTGGCGGCCAGCGTGAGCCCCAGGACCGAGGGCACCGCGAGGACCAGGACGGCGAGAGCCGCAAGCGCCACGCGTCCGCGACCGGTGCGCGATCTGGCCCGGGTCCACCGCCCGATCGAACCGGTCATCGACGCGAGAGACGTCCGCGACGAATCGCTCACCCGGCCTCCGGGATCACGGACACGAAGGTCACGGACGCGAAGGTCACGGACACGGAGGTCACGAGCCCGGCAACGCCTCACCCGACAGCACGGCCTCGGCGACCGCCCGCATCGTCCGGCGCTGGTTCATCGAGGTGCGCTGGATCCAGCGGAAGGCATCCGGCTCGGTCATGCCGTGCTCGGTCTGCAGCACGCCCTTGGCCCGCTCGATGATCTTCCTGGCCTCCAGGCGCCCCTGCAGGTCCTCCACCTCGGCCTCAAGGCTCACGATCTCGGTGAAGCGGCTCATCGCCATCTCGATCGTGGGCAGCAGGTCCTTCTTCTGGAACGGCTTGACCACGTAGGCCATGGCGCCGGCCTCACGGGCACGTTCCACCAGCTCCCGCTGGCTGAAGGCGGTGAGGATGACGACGGGAGCGATACGGTCCTTGGCGATCTTCGCACCGGCCTCGATGCCGTCCATCCTCGGCATCTTCACATCGAGGATGCACAGGTCGGGGCGGAGCTTGCCGGCGAGGTTGACGGCCATCTCGCCGTCGCCCGCCTCCCCGACCACCTCATAGCCCTCCTCCTGGAGCATCTCCCTGAGGTCGAGCCGGATCAGCGCTTCGTCCTCGGCGATCAGAACCCGGCGCGGGTTCGAGGAGGGGTGGCTCATCGAGTCGGACTCCTGGTCTCGGAGGTGCGTCCCTAGTGTGGCAGGACGGACGATCGGGGGGCCGTCCCGCCCCGGACACGGAGGGCGGGAGGTCGAAACGCACCCTACCCGGATAGAGTCTTCAAGGAGCGGTTCCGGCCAGGTTCGACGGCGATCTCCTCGCCCTCGTCCCGCCCGGTTCCTCCGCCCGTTCCACTTGCGCCAACTCGCCCCTGTTCCGTCTGATCCAACACGCTCCACCCGCCGGCCCCGGTACTCCAACGGCAGAGAGACGGTGCTCAAACCACCGACAGTGTGGGTTCGAATCCCACCCGGGGTACCAGATAGATCGTTTTCGAACCTTGGTCACGGTCAAGCCTTGGCCACGACCAAGATCCCCAACAGGGTCCAGATCGTGGCCGAGGCTTGTGTCCGCGGCCAGACCGGGCTTGTCACTGTCCCAGCCCGGCTCATGCCCGGSGCGGCCACCACCCCCGGCCACCGCCCGCCGAAACGCCTCTCCTGTCAGCGTGGCGTAGGGCTCGCGGAGGCGTACGCCGGTTACGACCRCCTCGTCCTCTTCGACCTCTGCCAAGAGCTTCGTGAAGAAAGCCTGGTTACTCATGCGCTGCACCTGCGGTCCGGACAGCTGGTACAGCTCGCCGCACCCGCCGACGAGTGTCAAGCTCCGTCCGCAGCCCCGCGCGGATTTTCTCCTGTTCATCCTCGTTAAGACGCACGCCAGCATAGAAACGCTCAACGGGCGCTTCCTGCCGACACCGTCGACGAAGGCGCGTCAGTGGTGGTGGCCGTGCCGACCGAGGGTCTCCACGGGGGTCGCGCCGGGGCGGGTCCACTGCGGCACGGGGCGGCTGGTCGGGCCCCAGGTGGCGTTCCCGTCCGCGTCCGAGCGCCAGAACCAGCACGAGCTGCGCCCCTCGGGCCAGGCCTCGGGGTTGTCCTCCCATGCCTCGCCGCGGCCGTAGGGCGTCATGTCGAGCAGGCCGAGGGACCCGTTGACCGGCTCGTTGCCACGGCCCGTCGTGGAGTAGGTGAGGAACACGCGGTCGCCGTCGCGCAGGAAGCAGGTGATGTAACCCATGCTGCCGCCGACCGGCCCGTCCACGTCGCGCACCGAGTACCAGGGCTGGGTGTAGCCCATGAACTCAACGTAGGAGGCCACCTCGTCCCAACGGCCCGTGGTCAGGATGGCGAACGAGACGCCGCGGGCGTTGAGGTAGACGGCGTCCTTCAGGTGCCAGGCCGTAGTGGTGCAGCCCTCGCACTGCCCCTGGTGCGGCGCGCCGTCATACCACATGTGCTTGTAGACCACTAGCTCGTCGCGGCCCTGGAACAAGTCCAGGAACGGGACCGGGCCGTCGGGCCCGACGACCTCGACCGTCCCGTCGAGCTCCACCATCGGCAGCCGGCGGCGGRCCGCGGCGAGGGCGTCGCCCTYGCGGGTGTGGGCCTTCTCGCGGACCAGAAGCTCGTCACGGGCGGTCTGCCAGGCAGTCAGGTCAACGACGGGCGGGCGGCCAGGCAGCGCTGTGGCCGGGCCGTCCGGTGTGGTCGTCATGGTCTCCTCCGTGGTGTCTCGTGCCGGGCGGCGTCCTACGACGTCCTACGACGGTCGCCAGAACAGACTCGCGACCCGGCCGGAACGCATCGCGGCAGGGGGCGGCGCGGAACGTGCTTTGGCAACTGGCAAACTGAGGATCGAGCAACGGCGCCGTGAGGAGGCAGGGTGACCGCGAATACCGGCGGGGGACCACTTTCCCATCTGCCCGTCGCAGGCGCGGACGTCGAGATCTGGGGGATCAACGACTTCCTCGCTGCCGACGAGCGGCGCCCGACCAGTTTCATCACCAATTTCGGTAACTGGCAGGTGCCCGACCCGGTCGCTGCTGCCCTCGCGTCGAGGGTCGCGCACCTGGAATGGTTCCACGACACGGGGGAACTAGTCGCGATCGGTGACGTTCCCCATCGAGGGGCGGCGACCGTCGAGATCCCGCGCGTCGAAGGAGCGGTCGGGGAGCTGGCTGACATGGTCGCCGGTCCGTTCGGCAGCGGCGGCATATCGTTCCGGACCGCCGACGGCGCGGTTCGCGAGTTCCCCGAGATGGTTGTCTCCGAAGGCACCCGCGTCGCGGTGCTGGCGGTCATCAAACAGGGCCCGCGGGTGCACGGGGTGCTGTGGGACTGGCACCGCTGGCACCGTCGCCCCGAAGGATGGGCCTGGCTGGAAGAGCGCCTGCTCAGCACCCGCCGCACGACAGGCGGCAACGACTGATCAGGGACCGGGACAGTTAACCGGTCGCTGCGGCGTGCCTTCTGCTCCTCTCACTCCTCGGGCACGGGCGGACGGCCGTGACGGCGTGGTGGGTGCGCGCRGAACAGGACGATCTGCGTAGCCGTAGGCGGAATCGCTCCAGCCGGGCACACGTTTGATCAGGCGCTCACTGTATGGGCATCGACGCGGACCGTGAAGGATGTCCGCGATCCTGCTCAGTCCCACCGCCGCGCTATGACCGGTTGGGCGAGGCCACCGGGCATCAGTGCTCTGCTTGGCCGGGACCTTCGCACCGGTGGATGCTGCCCCCGCTGGGGACCACTGAGGAGCACAAGGCGTGGAGGCCCGGGCCGGATCTTGGCCGGTCACGGCGAAGAGGAGACGAAGGGAACTATGCGGATGCTGCCTCCCGCGACGCGGCGGCAACGTCGGCTCCCGAGGCAGCGGCAACGTCGGATCCCGAGGCGGCGGCGTTTGCGGGTCATCGCCGTAAGTGAATCCGAGGAGGCATTTCGCCATGCGGGTTGTTGTTGTGTACGAGTCGATGTTCGGGAACACGAGGCAGATTGGCCAGGCGATTGCGGATGGCATCGGCCCGCTCCATGAGGTAGTCGTCATCCCGGTGCGTGACGCAAATCCTGAGGTGATCAGCGGTGCCGACGTCGTCGTCGTGGGCGGTCCCACGCATGTGCACGGCATGAGCCGTCCGGCCAGCCGTACGTCGGCCGGCGAGATCGCTCGGAAGCCACCGAGCGGTGTGGCGCTCGAGCCCGGCGCAGAAGGCCCCGGACTGCGGGAATGGTTCGCCCGCTGCGGCGTGATCGAGGGGTATGCGGCAGCGTTCGATACGCGCGCACACGGGCCCTCGATCTTGACTGGCCGGGCGTCAAAGCGCATTCACCGGCTGCTGCGCCGGCACGGAGCGCGACAGGTTTGCCCGCCGGAGAGCTTCTTCGTGACGAAGGACAACGCACTCGCACCAGGGGAGATCGACCGCGCGCGCCGGTGGGGCGAACACCTGTCGCACGTGGCCACAGAGCCGGCGAGGACCGAGTTTCCGGTCTGACCGGAGCCATGGATCAACGGCGAGCGGTAGTGGTCGAGCGGTTCGCGGTCACCGGCGTACAGCCCTCGGCCCGCCCGGGCGTTGCGCGTAAGCATTCAGGCATCTTGTAGATCTTGTTATGGGTAGGCACGTCTGGATGTCTGGATGTTGCGCGGCCTGACGGGTTCAGACCTGCCCTKGCCCGGATGGTGTGCTACGGCTTGCGGGCAACGCCGCCGTAGATGCTGACCCGCGCGTCGGTCAGCTCCTCGAYGGCGCTGCCGTCGGCCCGCCAGCGGTGAACGACCTGAACCCCGGGGTCGACCAGCTCCAACCCGTCGAAGAAACGTTCGACTTCGGATCGGCTGCGGGGCTGCACCGACATCCCCTTCTGCCGGTAGGCTTCCGCCGCCCGTTCCGCGTCCGGATCATAATCTCCGGTGCCGTGGGTGAGGACAAGATAGCTCCCCGACGGCAACGCGTCGAGGAGCCGACGCACGATCCCGTAGGGATCATCCGCGTCGGGGATGAAATGGAAGATCGCGACGACGGACAGGGCGATCGGCCGAGTGAGGTCAAGAGTGCTGTGCAGCTGCGGGGCAGCGCGGATCCCGTCAGGGTCGCGCAGGTCGGCGTCGAGGTAGGYGGTGCGCCCCTGCGGGGTGCTGGTCAGCAACGCGCGGGCGTGGGTGAGCACGATCGGGTCATTGTCGACGTAAACCACCCGGGTGTCGGGGGCGAGGCCCTGGGCGATCTCGTGCAGGTTCGGGCTGGTGGGGATGCCGGTACCGATATCCAGGAACTGGCGGATCCCGACCTCCCCGGCCAGAAACCGGGTCGCCCGCGTCATGAACGCCCGGTTCTCCCGGGCCGTGACGCGGGCGTTGGGGAACGCGGCGATGACCTGCTCGGCGGCCTCCCGGTCGGCCGGGAAGTTGTCCTTCCCGCCCAGGTAGTAGTCATACATCCGGGCCGTATGAGGAAGATCCATCCGCAGGTTCACCGGCTCCCGGTCCCCCGTCGTCGCTACCCACGCCGGGTCCCGTGTTTCCGTCACCGCTCCTCCATCCCCTTGCCACTCGGACATCCGCTCGCCACTCGGATGCCACTCGGATGCCACTGACGAGCACCCTAACGGCACGGGCAGGCACCATCCACAGCAACCCTGGAGAAGGCCCGACCCTGGAGAAGGCGGCCGCTGGAAACGGGCCCGGCCCGGCAGATCCCGTCGCCTTTCCCACCCACACCCGGCTACGGAAATGGGAACGTCCCCACCGCCGCAACGCCGGCTCCACGCACCCGAACCGCCCAGTCCAGGCGCGATACCAAAACTTTAGGTTCATGTCCATTCACGGGTGAACCCGTGGTTTTCCCGTCCGGCGATCGCCGGGTGGGTAGCCAGGGGCGGCCAGCCAGCGGCGGCCGGCCGCCATCCCGGTCCTGCACGCAGGCGAGCCGCACCAACACCGTCAGCAACGGGAGCACCGTCGGCGGACGTGGACGTTCGTGCCCTTGAGGTGGTGCCCGCCGGTCTTTCGACGGTGGCGGGAGCTCGGATTCGACCACCGCCCATGCTTCTCGCCACGCTMCGCATAAAAAAAGAAGATCTAAACCAGGATCTCCGGGAAGAGTGGCTTCGCTCAGGACACTGACCACCCGATTTCCAGCTATTGACTACCCGGAGGGGTGGTGCACCACCCCCCACCGACTGCAAGGCTGTGACTCACTTCATACAACAAGGCAGCGGAAAGCCGATGGGAACCCTTGTCAACGTCGACAACGCTGACACGCTCACCGACCTGTATGCGACGGACGGTGAACCTGTCACGCAGGTCAAGACGGTGACAGCACTGCACGATCAGGCGCGGTGTTTCGTCGACCGCCAACCGTCATGATCGTCGCTGGCTGTGCACGCAATACGGCGATCCGGGTTGACACCCCGCCAAGGAGAAATAATGACCCCCGTATACCCGATCACCCACGATAGGTGGTACACGCTGGCGAGGACGCCCGCCGTCGAGTTCTTCCAGACGAGGACTCGGGAACTTGCCCCGCAGCGGCCAGCCGAATCCGGCAAGACCTGGGGAAAACTGGTCGTAAATCCGGAGACCCCCCGAATCGCGTCGATTTTCCTCGACGCCGCTGCCCAACTGGCCACTGCGGCCGCCTGCTTCCGGACCGCCCGGCAGGTTCGCGGGACGGAGCGCCGCCGGCGGTTCGCCCGCCTCGCCGCTGGCGGCGTGCTGGTCGCCAACCTCGCGACGGCGGCGACGTTCCTCKCCGGCGGCTTCCTGACTGGCCGCATGTCCCCGAGCTATGCCATCTTCCTCGTTCTCTACGGGGTGGCCCTGGCCGGGCTGCTGTCCCTACCCACCGCACCGGTGGAAGGCCAGGGCGAGAACACCAGGACCGCGCGACACAGCGGATACCGCTGGCATACGATCACCCTGCTGGACTGTGTGCTGATCGTCGGCTCGATCATCCTGCTGGCGTGGGGGACGACTCTCGCCGCGCTCGTCCCGGYCGGCCCGCCCGACCCCATCCAGCTCTTGGCCGCCCTGCTCCACCCGGTCGCCAGCCTGATCCTCGCCACGGCGGTGCTGCTGATCACCTGCTTCCGCCGGCCGCGTTCCCCGGCGGCGTCGGTACTGCTCAGCACGGGCCTGCTGATCGACGGACTCACCAGCAACATCTCCGTCTACAGCACCGCGCCGGACAGCCACCACCTTCCCCCCTGGGCCATGATCGGATTCACCCTCGCCTTTATGATGATCTTCCTTGCCGCTCTGCTACCGGCGCGCACGCACCCGGACAACCCCACACCCGACAGCCTCACGACCGACAGCCTCACGACCGACAGCCTCACGACCGACAGCCTCACCCCGGGCGGCCCCCGGGCGGTGTGGGCGCACGCCGTGCTGCCTTACGCCGTGCTCGGTGCGGCCGGCCTGCTGATCCTGGGCAAACTGTCGACCGGTGCGCAGCTCGACCGGTTCGAGGCGTACGGCATGGTCGGACTGCTGCTGGTGGCGCTGGTCCGGCAGATGGTCACCCTGGCGGAGAGTAACCGACTGTTGGCCGAGGTACGCCAGCGCGCACGGCAGCTTCACCATCAGGCGTTCCACGACCCGTTGACCGGCCTGGCGAACCGGGCGCTGTTCACTCGGCGGCTGCAACGAGCCCTCACCCACGACCCCGACAACCCCGACAACCCCGACGCCTGCCACGCCGGCGACTCCGGGACGGTGTCCGTCCTGTTTTTGGATCTCGACGGGTTCAAGCTGGTGAACGACACGCTCGGCCATGCCGCCGGGGACGAACTCCTCAAAATCAGCGCGGAGCGACTGCGGGCGGACACCCGCGCGGTGGACACCGTCGCCCGGCTCGGCGGGGACGAGTTCGCCATCATTCTCGGCAGCGGCGGCGTCGACGCCCGGAAGGTGGGTGAGCGGCTCGCGATGGCAGTCCAGGAGCCGTGCCTGCTGGCCGGGCAGATCTACACCCCGCGGGCCAGCTTCGGCCTAGTCACGCTCGACGGCTCCACCACCCGGCCGGCCAGTCCCGACAGCCTGCTGCACCAGGMCGACCTGGCCATGTACGCGGCCAAGCGGGAACGCGCGGGYAGGCTGGTCGTCTACCGGCCGGAGCTGTCCGCCCTCCCCGAGCACCGCCACCCGGACCCACCCAGCCAGGACGACCCGGTGGGCGCCTACGGCCGAGTAGTAGGCCTGATGTGATCCATCTGCCTGCCCCGTTCCGCGCGCGTATCACCGGCCTGGGGAGGAGCGCCCCGTTCAGGTCGGTCGCCGTCTGATCGAGGTATCCAGTGACCGACCGCACCGTTCACCCCGGTGCTCGACTGGCCGGACCGCCAGTCGAGCCGGAACCCAATTTGGATCTTGAGTGGATCCTCGGCGACCTGCTCCGGTTCTTCACGGGTGGACCGGTGCGCCCACGCTGGTAGTGATCCGCCCCAGCGGCGAAGCGCCGAAGTTCGCCAGGGTTTCCTCGTTGTGTCTCCCCAGAGGTGATCTGGGGAGACACAGCTTCTCTGGAGGTGGGTACCRCCAGCATCGGGGCCGATCGGAGGGACGTTACGGTTTGCGGCCTACGGCGCCGTAGTTGTTGACCTGGGCGTCGGTGACGTCTTTCGGCGTGGTGTCGTCCGGCCGCCAGCGATGCACGACCTGCACGCCCGGCTCGACGAGTTCCAGGCCAGCCAGGAAACGTTCCACCTCGGCGCGGCTGCGTGGCTGCGTGGGATGCCGCGTTGCCGATAGGTCTCGGTCGCCGCCAGCAGGGTCGGGTCGAAGTCGACAGTGGCATGGGTGAGGGCGAGGTAGCTGCCGGACAGCAGGGCGTCGACGAGCCGTCCCCGATGCCGTACGGGTCGTCGGCATCGGGGACGAAGGGAAGGACCGCGATCCTGAATCATCGCGTCTCCTCTCAAGCCTGCTGGATCCGAAGGTCCCTGCCGCGCAACACCATGATCATAGCTCCTTGCTGGCTCGACGACGCCGGGGAGGAGACCACGGCGAGCCGTGCTGTCGCAGTTTCTCTGGGGCTGGATCGGGTCGACATCGTCAACAAGGGTCCGGCGGTGCGGTGGTCGGTGTACGGCGTCCGAGCCGTGCGGCATGTGCAACTCGGGTGCGGACCAGGGGCCGGCCAGCAGCAGTTCCAGGCCACGGTGCGCATCCCCAGGTCCGGGAAGAAGCCCGGCGACCTCATCTTCTTCGGGACTCCCGGCAACATCACCCACCTGGGCATCTACGCAGGCAACGGCTATATGTGGGCCGCGCCACAAACTCGACGAAATGTCAACCTACAGCCCATCTACAGCAGCAGCTACTACGTCGGCAGGGTCCGGTAAGCCGCTCTTTCGACCGTGCGAGAGACGAGCCGGCCCGGGCGCGGGTTTTACCGAGCGCCTGCGCGTGGAGCATCATGCAACGGTGAGGGTCCGGCGCCGAGGAAGAGAAAAGAGCACCCCGGGCAGGCTGCATCTGCTCCCGCTTCTCGTGCCCGTGCTCCTCGGCATTCTGCTCATGCACGGCGGCCTGTCCGCGCACGCCGGCCATACCGACTCCGGCACGCACGGGCTCCCCGCGGCCCGGAGCGAATCAATGACGATGCCCGACGCGACGATGCCCGACGGTGGGATGAATCCGCGCTCCGCGCCCGTCCACCTGGCCGGTCTCGACCCGCGGACCAGGGTCACGATGCCGGCCACAGACGCAGGCCACGACGGGCATGCCGGTCAGCTGTGCCTGGCGTTCCTTCGCCTGGCCGGCGTCCTGTTCATCGCCTTGCTGCTCACCCGCGCCGTCCGCTCGACCTTCACCGCCCGGAGCCGGCTACGTGTGGCGTCATCCCGGCCTGGACGATCGCCCCCCGGCGGACCGCCACCGTCCCACGCACCCTCACTCGTCTGCCTCTGCGTGCTCCGCCTGTAGACCGGTCGGCTTTCGCCTGCGCGTCCCCACGGACTTCCGCACGGCGAACCCGCACAAGGATCTACCGACACCTGGCAGACGAGGAACCAGCATGAGACGACTCATCCTGCTCATCCCGGCGCTTCTGGCCGCAGCCGTTCTTACCGCGTGCGGCAGCGGGGGAAGCAGCACCGGTGCCACCAGTGCCACCAGTGCCACCGGCAGCACCGACTACAACGCCGCCGACGTCATCTTCGCCCAGAACATGATCCCCCATCACYGGCAGGCCATCGAGATGGCCGACCTGGCCGGCACCCACGCCCAGAACCCGGAGGTGAAGACCCTCGCGCCGCAGATCCGCGCCGCGCAGACTCCGGAGATCACCACGATGGTCGGCTGGCTCACGGCCTGGAAGCAGCCCACCGCTCCCCCCGCCGGCGGCGGCGGATCGGGCCCCGGCATGGGCGGCCCCGGCATGGGCGGCCCCGGCATGAACGGCCACGGCATGAACGGCCACGGCATGAACGGCCACGGATCAGAAACCATGATGCCGGGCGACACCATGGAAGGAATGATGTCCAGCGCGGACATGACCGCGCTGGGGAACGCGACCGGACCCGCCTTCGACAAGATGTTCCTCACCATGATGATCGCACATCACCAGGGAGCCGTCACCATGGCGAAGACGGAAATCCGCGACGGACGCTATACCCCGGCGCAGCAGCTCGCCGAGAATATTCAGAACACCCAGAACGCCGAGATCACGAGTATGCGGAACCTCCTCGCTAAAATCTGAAAGATCTGACCGAGCTGCCTGGCTCGCAGAGATGGTGGCCGCGACACACCCTCGCGGCCACCATCTCGCGGCCAGCCGGTCGAGTGCTTCAGTCGAGTGCTTCAGGGGAGGGAGGGTTCGTGGATCGGCGCCGACCCTGACCACCCGGCCGGGTGCCGCGAGGCCCGGGAATCCCCTCCCTCGGGGGAGGAGAGGATGTCAACCGTGGAGCTCGATGCGCCGTCCGCGGCCACCCCCGCTCACCCGAGCCTGCTCGCCGTGTTACGGGAATGGGGCCGGATCGGCTGCCTCGGCTTCGGCGGCCCGCCGACGCACATCGCGCTGCTGCGCCAGCTCTGCGTGGAGCGACGGCGGTGRCTGACCGCCACCGAATTCGAAGACGCCGTAGCGGTCTGTAACCTGCTGCCCGGACCGGCGTCCACCCAGCTGGCGATCTACTGCGCTTGGCGGCTCCGGGGCCGGCCGGGTGCGCTCGTTGGCGGGATCGCGTTCATCGTGCCAGGTCTGATCCTGATTCTCGCGCTGGCGGCGATCTTCCTCGCCGGCTCGCC
This sequence comes from Frankia sp. CgMI4, assembly GCF_001756285.1. Taxonomy (NCBI): domain Bacteria; kingdom Bacillati; phylum Actinomycetota; class Actinomycetes; order Frankiales; family Frankiaceae; genus Frankia; species Frankia sp. CgMI4. The sequence goes on along the minus strand of NZ_MAQZ01000003.1, from coordinate 93,552 downwards.
GCCGCGGTGGGTGCGCGCCGCCGGCGCCGGGGCGGGTTCCGCGGTCGCGGCCGTCGCCGTCCAGACCGGCGTCGCGTTGCTGCCGGCAAGCTGGCGGCGGGCCCGCACGGTCAGCCGCCTGCGCTGGCCGTGCTACCTGGCCACCGGGGCGACGGCTGCCGCCGCTGTCGGCCCGTGGCTGGTGCTCGTCCTGCTCGGCTGCGGCGCGTTCGAGCTGGCCGCCCGCCGCCACCATCGGCCCGGCCGCCAGCCGGGCGCTGCCGCGCCACCCATGCCCTTGCTCGCCGCCGCGGCAACCGGCACCGGCGGGCTGCTCGCGCTGATCTGGGTTGCCTTCAAGGTTGGTGCCCTGTCCTACGGCGGCGGCTTCGTCATCATCCCGCTGATGCAGACCGACGCGGTCGACCACTATCACTGGATGACCGCCGACCAGTTCCTCAACGCGGTCGCGCTCGGACAGATCACCCCCGGCCCCGTCGTGCAGACCGTCGCCGCCGTCGGGTACGCGGCAGCCGGGATTGACGGCGGGCTACTGGCCGCAGCCGTCGCCTTCGGTCCGTCGTTCGCGTTCATCCTGCTCGGCGGTCCCCACTTCGCCCGGCTGCGGGCCGAACCGCGAATCCGCGCCTTCCTCGATGGCGCCGCCCCCGCCGCGGCCGGCGCCATCCTCGGCTCCGCCATCCCGCTAGCCGGCGCGCTCGACCGGCCCTGGCAGTATGCCACCCTCGGCGGCGCCATGATCCTCCTGCTGCCCCTGCGCCGCGGCGTCGTTCTCACCCTGCTCATCGCCGCCGCGGTCGGGGTGGTCGTCACCGCCGCCGGCGGGCCTCTCCCTCAATGAGGGAGAGGCCGGTCGGCCTTCTCGGTCTCCTCGTCCTTCCCGTCCTTCCCGTTCTTCTCGTCGTCCGTTCGCGTTCCCTTCATCGGGAGTCCGGTTCGCCCTGCAAACGTCCTTCACGGTCGCACGCAGCGGCGGCGGCGCGGCTGCGGGGTCACCGACCACCGGAAGCGAGGAGCTGACAATGGATGCCGATTCCCCGTCCGGTGCGGYCGCGGTCGGCACGCCGCCGGCCTTCGGCGCGTTCGATCCGGCCCGACGCCATGATCCCTACCCCAGCTACCACGCCCTACGGGAGGCGGATCCGTTCTACCGTCTGCCGCTGGGCGCCCAGCAGGTCACGCTGCTCACCCGCTACCAGGACTGCATGCACGTTCTGCAGGACGCCGCCTGGGGCCGGGGTGAGGGGGGAACCAACGCCTGGCGTTCCGCCAACAGCTTCGACGRCGGGCTGCGGTCGCTCCTCGGCGTGAACCCGCCCGATCACACCCGGCTGCGCGGGCTGGTCAGCAAGGCGTTCACTCCCCGGGTCATCTCCGGGCTGCGGCCACAGATCACCGTCCTGGTCGAGTCGCTGCTCGACGCYGCGCTCGCGGCTGGCGAGGTGGATCTGATCGACGCGTTCGCCCGTCCCCTTCCCCTGAGAATCATCTGCGATCTGCTGGGTGTGCCCGTGCGGGACGAGGAGACGTTCCGGGCCTGGGGAACCGCCCTCACCCGCGGCCTCGATCCGGACTATCTGCTCACACCCGACGAGCTGGCCCTGCGAGGGAAGGCCACCGTCGAGTTCGACGCCTACTTCACGGATCTGATCGCGGCCAGACGGGCTCGGCCGACCGACGACCTGCTCGGTCTTCTCGTGGCGGTGCGGGAGCAGGGTGACAGCCTGACCGAGGCCGAACTGCTGGAGCTGTGCGCTCTGCTGCTGGTCGCCGGGTACGAGACCACGATCAACCTGATCGGCAACGCGGTGCTCGCCCTGCTGCGTGACACCGACCAGCTCACCGCGCTGCGGGCCGACCCCGACCTGGCGCCCGCACTCGTTGACGAGACGCTGCGCCACGACCCGCCCGTCCAGTTCGTCGGGCGTCTCGCGCTGCGTGGCACCGAGGTCGCCGGGCACTCCTTCGCCGCGGGCGAGGTCGGCGTCATCATGCTGGCCGCCGCCGGGCGGGATCCGCGGACCTTCGCGGAGCCGGACCGGTTCGACATCCGCCGGTACGCCGGGCCGACACCCGCCCCCCGTCATCTCGGCTTCGGGTTGGGGATCCACTACTGTCTCGGCGCGCCGCTCGCCCGACTGGAGGCGGAGATCGCCCTGCAGGCACTCGTGCGCCGGGCCGGTAGCCTCACGCCGGCCAGCGACCCTCCCTCCTATCGCCCGCATCTGGCCGTGCGTGGCCTGGAGACACTCCCCATCCGGCTGTCGCCCTGACCATGCGGTGTCGCCCTATGACGGTGCTGGGCGACACCCCGCACTACCGCGGCACCCGCACTACCGCGGCATCCGCACTACCGCGGCATCCGCACTACCGCGGCATCCGCACTACCGCGGCATCCGCACTACCGCGGCATCCGCACTACCGCGGCACCCGCACTATCCGTGGGCCGGAGAGCCGGCGGGTGCGGCTCAGCAGCGGACGATAACGAAACACAATCTCACGATCGATTACTCCGGCGCATGTTCCGGAACCGGCCACGACGGCTGTTACGATCGGAAAAGTTCGGGCCGACGACCCATCCGCAGCCCTCCGGAGGAGGCGGTCGAGAATGGCTGGCTTCCAGCCTGCAACGCACATTCCTGAAACCGGGTACTCTGAAAACGGGTACGGAGCCGATGGATCCACTCCCCGCCGGAAGACGATCAGCAATTCCTACCTGCATCGCCTGCAGCGCCGGCACTTCCTGCTGTTCGACGTCCTCCCGATTGCCGGCACCGCCGCCGCCATCGCGTTTCTCGCGGTACATCCGATCGGGGCCACCGAACTCGCCCTACTCTTCTCGATGTGGCTCCTGACCGGTCTGGGCATCACCGTCGGCTATCACCGGCTCTTCACGCACCGCGCGTTCAAGGCGGCGCCGGCCGCGGCGGCCGCGCTCGCRGTACTCGGCTCGATGGCCGGCCAGGGCGGCGTGGTGTCCTGGGTCGCTCTGCACCGGYGGCACCACGAGTGCAGCGATCGCGACGGAGACCCGCACTCGCCGAATCTCGCCGGCAACGGTCTGAAGGGCCGGCTCCGCGGCCTGGCCCACTCGCACTTCCTGTGGATGCGCCGCCACGAATATCCCAACGTCGTCCACTACGCGCCGGATCTGATCAAGAACCGCGCGCTGGTCCGGGTGGCCCGCCTCTACTACTACTGGGTGACGCTCGGGCTTCTGCTCCCGGCGCTCGTCGGTGGCCTCGTCTACCAAAGCTGGACCGGGGCGGTGAGCGGCTTCCTCTGGGGTGGTCTCGTACGGATGTTCGTCCTCGAACACGTCATCTGGGGGATCAACTCCTTCCTGCACATGTTCGGCACCCGCCCCTACGAGTCCCGGGAGAACAGCAGGAACGGCGGGATCTTCGCCCTGCTGAGCCTGGGCGAATCGTGGCACAACAATCACCACGCGTTCCCCGATTCGCCCTCCTTCGGGCTGCGGTGGTACCGCCTCGATCCGGGTTACTGGCTCATCAGGCTGCTCGCGGTCAGTGGCCTCGCCTGGGATGTCAAACTTCCGTCCGAAGAGCGGATGGCGGCGAAGCRCATCGCCGCCAGAAGATCCGCTCCGAGTACCGCGGTATAAGGAGCGAGCACGGTGGAGCCAAGCAGGGAAGAGATTGTCACCTGGTGCCAGGAGTATGTCGCGGGTCTCCTCGAGATACCCGCGGAGGAGGTCGATCCGGACGCGGACTTCGATCGACTGGGAATCGATTCCGCCCTCGCCGTCTCCCTGCTGATCGAGGTTGAGGAACGCTACGGCGTCGACCTACCGCCCGAGGCGTTGTTCGAGAACCCGAACCTCAACGCGGTCGCCACGTACCTGCACACGCAGCTCCCGCGGCACGTGGCATAGTCGTCATGGCCACCTCGGTYGGACACGATCGGACGGTCGGAGCGGCGGCGGCCATCCGCCACCACTACGACGTCGGAAATGATTTCTACCGGCTCTGGCTGGACCGCTCGCTGACCTACTCCTGCGCGCTGCGGGAAGGCGCGGACGACACCCTGGAAACAGCCCAGGAAAGGAAGCTGCGGTTCCACCTGGACGCGATTCGCGCCGACCGCGCCGAAAGCGTTCTGGACATCGGCTGCGGGTGGGGCTCGATCCTGGGGCGACTGGCGGAAACGCACGGGGTGCGACGCTCCGTCGGTCTCACCCTCAGTGCGGAGCAGGCGGCCTTCGTCCGGTCCCGCGGCTATCCCGGTGTCGAGGTGCGCACGGAGAACTGGGCGCACTACGAACCCGGCACCCGGTTCGACGGGATCATCTCCATCGGTGCCTTCGAGCACTTCGCCGGACCCGACGACTCGTCCGCCGAGAAGATCCGCCTGTACCGGGAGTTCTTCACCCGCTGCCACGGCTGGCTGAAGCGGGACGGCGTGTTGTCGCTGCAGACGATCGCCTACGCGAACATGTCCCGCGAGAACGCGAGCGCCTTCATTCAGCAGGAGATATTTCCGGCGGCGGATCTGCSGACGCTCACGGAGATCACCGCCGCGGCGGAGGGTGTCTTCGAGATCCAGTCGGTGCACAACGGTCGGCTCGACTACGCCTGGACATGCGAGGAGTGGGCCCGCCGACTGCGCCGACACCGCGAGGAGGCCGTGGGTGTCGTCGGACCGGAGGTGGTCGCCCGGTACGAGCGTTACCTGAAGCTGTCCGCCCTGGGGTTCCGGATGGGAAAGATCTGCCTGCTCAGGCTCGTCCTTCAGCCCTTCGGGAGCGGATACTTCGAGGGCCGCGGGGTGCGGGCGGGATGAGCACGGGCGGGATGACGTCCCCGACACCCAGCACCGCGACCGCCGACACCGCGACCGCCGACACCGCGACCGCCGAAGCCACCCGGGCACCGATCCGCTTCAACCCCTTCGGCGCCGAGTTCCGGCGCAGTCCGTACCCGCTCTATGCGCGGCTTCGAGGCGCGCAGCCCGTCCACCGGACGCTGGGCATGTGGGTGCTCACGCGGCACGCCGACGTGCGCGGTGTCCTGCACGACCGGACGTTCAGCGCCGGGCTCATCCCCCAGCTGGTCAGCCGGCAGGCGTCGCGGCTGTCGCGGGACGACGTGGCGCGGATCGGGCGGCTGGCGACCAAGTCGCTCGTCTTCACCGACAACCCCGACCACGCCCGGCTGCGTGGCCTGGTGAACCGGGTATTCACGGCGCAGGCGGTCGCCGAGCTGCGCCCCCGCGTCCACGAGGTCGCGGAGCGGCTGGTGCGGCGAGCCTGGGACGACGGCGGCATGGACGTCGTCGCCGATCTCGCGGGGCCCCTACCGCTCACGGTCATGTGCGACTGGATGGCCCTTCCGGACAGCCTGCGCGAGCGCGTCGGGCCTTGGACGCATGACATCCGCTTCCTGCTCGAGCCGGGGCTGATGAAGACCGAGGACTTCACCCGGGTATCCGACGTCGTCGAGACATTCGCGCAGGCCCTGGACGACGTGGTCACCGAACGCCGGTCCCGGCCGGGTGACGATCTGATCAGCCGGCTGCTCGCCGCGCGGACGGCCGGGGGCGACCGGCTCAGCGATGAGGAAGTCGTCTTCGTCTGCATCATGTGCTTCGTGGCCGGCAACGAGACCACGAAATCCCTCATCGGCAACGGTCTCCTCGCGTTGCTCCAGCACCCGGATCAGGACGCGCGCCTGCGCCGTCGGCCGGAGCTGCTGGGCGGCGCCGTCGACGAGGCTCTGCGCTACGACAGTCCCCTGCAGCTGACCAAGCGCGTCGCGACGCGCGAGGTCGAGATCGACGGAAGCCGGATCCGGGCAGGCGATCAGGTTCTGCTGTGCCTCGGCGCCGCGAACCGCGACCCCGCGGTGTTCAGCCGGCCGGACGAGTTCGACATCACCCGCGACGCACGAGGGCATCTCGCCTTCGGCCACGGGATGCACGGGTGCCTGGGCGGGATTCTGGCGCAGTTGCAGGCCCAGGTCGCCCTTGATCGGTTGTACCGGCGAGCCGAACGCCTGGAACTCCTGGTCACGCAACCCGACTGGCAGGATCACAGCTTCATCGTCCGCGGGCTGAAGCAGCTTCCGGTCTCGGTGCGGGGTGTCGGGTGACGGGCACCGGGGTATCGGGCACCGGGGTATCGGGCACCGGGGTATCGGGCACCGGGCTGACGGGCACCGGGCTGACGGGCCGGACGTGGCTGCGGTACGAACCGACGGATGCCGCCGTGYGGCTCATCTGCCTCCCGCACGCCGGTGCCGGAGCCAGTTCCTTCGCCAGATGGCTTGGGCTGTTCCCGTCGACCGTCGCGGCGGTGCGGGTCCAGCTGCCCGGTCGTGAGGACGTGGTGGCCGAGCCCGCGCTGCGCCTGGTGCACGATGCCGTCGACGCGTTGCTACCACAGGTGACCCGGCTGATCGACCCGCCCGTGGCGTTGTATGGCCACAGCATGGGAGCACTGGTCGCCTTCGAGCTGGCCCGCGCGCTGAGTGCGGCGGGTATCCCACCGGTGCATCTGTTCGTCTCCGGCCGCCGGGCGCCACACCGGCCCGCCAGCAGGGCACCGATCCATCACCTGCCGGACGACGCGCTCGTTGCCGCGCTGAAGACGATGGGTGACACGGGGGGCTCACATCGGAGTGCGGCCTTCCTGCGCTACACGCTAMGGCTCACCAGAGTCGATCTGACGCTCAGCGAGGAGTACGCGTACCGCTCCGAACCCAGGCTGCGCTGCCCGATCACGGCCTTCTACGGAACCGCGGACCCGGTTGTCGACCTGGCCGAGATCGAAGCCTGGCGGGACGAGACGGACGCGGCCTTCGCGGTCCACACCTTCCCGGGCGATCACTTCTTCCATCAACGCCACCGGGTGGCCATCGCGGCGCGCATCGCCGCGGCGTTGGAATGAGCTCCGTCGAGCCGCTCCCGGGGCGGGAGGGAAAGTCGAGGGAAGGAAAAAGGGTGCCGCACGCGACATTGCTGCCGGAAGTCCTACAGAACCGCGCCGCCCGCCAGCCGGCCAGGCGGGCCTACGTGTTCGTGGATGAACACGAGGCGGAAAAGGCGGTACTGACGTACGGCGACCTGCACGCGCGGGCGCTCGCCGTGGCCGGGGAGCTGATCCGGCGCTGCCGGCCCGGCGACCGGGCGCTGCTGCTCTTCCCGCCGGGTCTGGATTTCATCGTCGCCTACTTCGGCTGCCTCTACGCGCAGGTGATCGCGGTCCCCGTCAACCCCCCGCGCAGGAACCTGATCCAGGACGCGACCCGGAGCATCATCAAGGACTGCGAGCCTTCGGCCGTGCTCACCGTCGGCGCGATGGTCGAGCACATCAGGCCCGTCGTGGAATCGATCCGTGGCCCCCTCCCCTGGCTGCCGGTCGACCAGGTGGCGGACGAGACGAACGAGACGGACCAGGCGGGCACGAGCTTCCGCCCCCGGCCCTGTCCGCCGGATTCCGTCGCCTTCCTTCAGTACACCTCCGGTTCCACGTCCGATCCGAAGGGGGTCATGGTCTCCCACCGGAACCTCKCCGCGAACCAGGAGATGATCCGGCGCGCCTTCGACCACGATCAGGACTCGACGTTCGTCGGCTGGGCACCGTTCTTCCATGACCAGGGGCTGATCGGCAACATCCTGCAGCCGCTCTACCTCGGGGCGACCAGCATCCTCATGGCGCCGATGACGTTCATCCGGTGGCCCCTGMGCTGGCTGTCGGCCATCTCCCGGTACCGGGCCCACACCAGCGGCGGGCCCAACTTCGCCTTCGATGTCTGCGTCGCACGGGCCGCCCGGGGGGATGTGCCGGACCTCGACCTCAGCTGTTGGAAGGTCGCGTTCAACGGGGCCGAGCCCATCCGTCACGAGACCCTGCGCCGGTTCTCGGCGATCTTCGCGCCCCACGGGTTCGACGAGAAGGCGTTCTACCCGTGCTACGGCCTGGCCGAGGCGACCCTGCTCGTGACCGGCAGCCGGAAGGGCCGCGGTCCCCGCGCCCTCGAGGCGGACGTCGAGGCGCTCGGTCACCGGCGCTATGTGCCGGCATCGGGCGGACGCGGCCGGAGTCTCGTCGGATCCGGGCTCGTCCTCCCGGAGGAGGAGCTCCGGATAGTGGACCCCGAAACGGGACGCCCGTGCCCCGCGGACGAGGTGGGCGAGATCTGGGTCTCCGGCGACCAGGTGGCGCAGGGATACTGGCGCCGCCCGGAGGCGACGGCCGAGGTGTTCCACGCCGAGTTCGACGGCGAGACCGGCCGGGCTTACCTGCGCACCGGCGATCTCGGCCTGCTGGTCGACGGCGAGGTCTACGTCGTGGGCAGGCTGAAGGACCTGGTGATCATTCGGGGYCGGAACTACTATCCCCACGACATCGAGCTCACCGTCCAGTCGGCCCACCCCGCGTTGCGCCCCGGCGGGTGCGCCGCGTTCTCGGTTCCCGGTGCCGACAGCGAGAAGCTGGTCGTCGTGCAGGAGATCAGGGACGAGCAGCGCCTCACCGCCGACGCGAGGGACGTCGCTGCGTCGATCCGGGCGGCGGTGACGCGGGAACACGACCTCTCGGTGAACGACCTCGTGCTGGCCCTGCCGGGCCGGCTACAGAAGACCAGCAGCGGCAAGATCATGCGAGCCGCGGCCAGGAACCGCTACCTGGCGGCCGGGTTCGAGATCTGGGAACCGGGGATGTCCTCCGTCGCCTGACGGATCCGCCGGTCCGCCTGGCGGAATGCCGCCAGGAAAGCCGGACCGCGGCCCGGCGGCTACGTGCGCCGCCGGGCCGCGGGCGCGGACCTACCGCCGCAGCGCGGCGGCGGGAACGGACTCGGGTCGGTAGGTGGCGATGATCTTGCAGAAGTCGAACGGGTTCTGCTCGACGTAGGTGCACTTCGCCAGGTCGTTCCCGTTGAAGTCGGCGCATTCGGGCAGGCGGCCCTGGTTGTAGTCCCGGGTGGCGTCCCAACCGGAGACGGCGCCGATGTTGTGGGTACGGGCGAACTCCACGAGCCGGCGCATGTGGTCCAGCGTGAAGATCCGGCCGTTGATGTGGCGGCCGAACATCGGGCAGGCGCCGATCCGCCGCCAGACCTTCTGCTCGTCCCAGTCGCGCCAGGCCCCGGCGATGTGCGTGAACATGCCGTTAAGCGCGATCACGCAGCACTCATAGGCGTCCGAGGGGGCCGTCTGGCCGAACTCCATCAGCATGCCGTTGATCAGCGATGGCTGGACGCCCGCGTCGGCGAGCAGATGCAGCAGACGCACCCCGTCGGGGTTGAAACCCACCAGGCTGCCGGGAGCGCCGTCGACGGGAAGCGTGTAGGAGATCTTCAGGCCGGGGTAGGCCGGGAGCACCTGGGAGATGGCGGCGACGTGCCGCTCCAACCCCGCCCGGTTCTGGATGAACGCTCCCTCGAAGTCGAAGTCGACATGGCTGACCCCGTAGTTCGCGAGGATCGCCCGATACGTCGCCACAATCTTGGAAACGTCGGTCTCCACATCCTCCAGGGGGACGTTGGAAGCAYCCCCGAAGGAGAGGATGACCTTCCCGCCCTGCGCGGTGAACGCGGCGAAGTCCTCCTTGCCAAAATCGCCTGTCGCGGCCTCCCCGTAGCTCGGATAGCCGCCCCAGTACACCTTCTTGTCGCCGCCCGGCTGCGCCACCAGGAAGCCGACGAAGAAACTGTCGATTCCGGACAGGGAGCCGTATTCGGCGAGCTTCGGGTTCGGCCATGCGGTGTAGTCGACGAAGGGCGCTCGCGGCGCATCCCAGGTACCGGGGTCCGGGAGGGGGGCGGTAGTCGACGCGGCTACCTCCTCGGACAGCTCCGACCGGTTGCCGCTGACGTCGAACGCGCGGACCCGCAGAATGTACTCCGTCAACGAGTTCAGCCCCGACACCGTGGCCTCGGCGGCGGTGGTCGCCAGGACACGGGGTTCTCCACCCGGAGTCCGGTAGAACACCTCGTAGCCCGCCACCGCGATGTTGTCCGTGGACGGATCCCAGGTCAGGTGYAGGCTGTGCGGCGCCYAGCCGGTGATGCGCAGCTTCTCCGGCACCGTGGGCGGATCGGTGTCCTCGGGTGGGTTGGCGTTCTCCCCGTTGACCGTGAAGCCGTTCGGCAGCAGGGCGGGATCCGAGCCGGCGCCCGTACCACCGTTCTGCATCGCGAGGKTGAACTCCTGCGATCCCCTCGCCTGGATGATCTTCCGTTCGGACACCAGGCGGCCAGTGACGACGTCAGTCGGCCGATCAACTGGGTTGAACACCAGTCCGTAAACATTCCGGATGAGCCGGGGCGCGGCGAACGTACAGGATATCTCCGGATCCACCACGTCCTCGGTGGAGTAGTTGGAGATGGTCACCTTGAAGTTGGCCCAATGTTCGGTTCCGTTGGGCAGCCACTCCGCTGACGCGAACACAAGACCTTGCGAATCYGACACAGTCTGTCTCCTCCGAGGGTTTTGTCGGGTTCAGCCGGCATATCAGCGTGGCACCGCTAAGGAGACGTTACTCCGGACGCGGGACTGATATGACGCGACCCCAAGATATACGCCGCCGTCTCGGTGGACGTGCGGACGCGCCCGTTGGCTCATGGACCACCTTCGGCCGAGCGGGCCTACGGAAATTCTCGGTCGGGAAAGCCCCCAAAACCGGAAGCACGGTACCCCTGGAACACGGCGGTCCGGAACACGGCGGTCCGGAACACGGCACCCCGGAACACGGCACCCCGGAGCGGCACGGAACCACGCATCAGGGTCTTGATGCGCCGCGATCCGTCAGCTCATCAACCTATTATGATCAGCGGAGACCGGATCTCGCCCGCCATCCGGACGTGCGCCCGATGACCCCGGTCGCGACGCATCGGAGGTGCCATGTCCACGCCCCCGGGATCCACGCCGCCCACGGATGGCTTCACCAGCAACTGCACCGCGTGACGCCCGCCGGGCGGCCGACCCGTTCGTCAGTCGTCCAGCACGCGCAGCGCCTTCGACGGACACAGCGCGACCGATCGGCGCACAGCGTCCAGCCGACCGGCGGCGACCTCTTCGATCAGGGTGACGACGAGGCCGTCGTCACCCTGATCGAAGACCTCCGGCGCGGTCATCACGCACATCCCAGCGCCGACACAGACGGCGCGATCAGCGACAATCTTCATGCGACACCCTCCTGTTCCGCCCTCTTCCACCAGGGACCGGGTCTCACCAGGTGACCGGGAGTGCGTGCAGCCCGTGTACGACATGATGGGCACGGAACGCGACCTGTTCGTAGGGCACGGCCAGCGCGAGATCGGGGAAGCGTCGCAGCAGCGCGGGGAACGCGATGCGCATCTCCATCCGGGCCAGCGGCGCTCCCAGGCAGTGGTGCACGCCGTGGCCGAAAGCGACGTGGCCGGGAGCGCCACGGGTGATGTCGAGCCGGTCCGGATCCCCGACGAGAGYCGGGTCTCGGTTGGCCGCGGGTAGCGCCAGGAGCAGTTGTTCGCCCGCCGGGATGCGGTGACCGGCGATCTCCACCTCGGTCGTCGTCGTGCGGGGCACACCGGAGGGCACGATGGACAGCCACCGCAGCAGTTCCTCGACGGCGGGCTCGACCTGGGCCGGATCGTCGCGGACCATGGCGAGCTGGTCGGGATGGCGCAGCAGCGCCAGGGTGCCGAGAGCAAGCATGTTCGACGTCGTCTCGTGCCCGGCGACCAGCAGCAGCGAGGCGATGCCGACCAGCTCGGCGGTGCTCAGTTCGTCGCCGTGCTCGCGCACCAGCATGCCCAGCAGGTCCTCGCCCGGGGCCGCCTGCGCCCGCGTGACCAGCCCGGCCATGTACGCACGGGCCTCGCGCTGCAGGGCCAGCCGCTGCTCGATCGGCAACGAGGCGTCGATCTGCCGGCGGGTGCGCTGCTGGAACTCCGCGCGGTCGGAATACGGCACCCCCAGCAACTCGCAGATCACCAGCGACGGCACCGGAAGCGCGAAGGTCGCGACCAGATCGGCAGGCCGGCCGGCCCGTTCCACCTCGTCGAGCGCCGCGTCGACGATGTCCCGGATCCGCGGCTCCAACCCGCGCATCCGGCGCACGGTGAACTCCGGGGTGAGCATCCGGCGCAGCCGGGTGTGATCTGGCGGATCGAACGCGAGCATCTGCCCCGCCCGCAGTTCGGCGATTTCCTCATCACTCAGGACGGGACCGCCAGGACCTACGACCCACTGATTGACGTTGCTGAACCTGCCCGGATCCGCGAGTATCTCGCGGACGTCCTCGTACCGGCTGACCAGATACGCGGGTATCCCGAACACGGTGACAACGCGGCAGACGCCGTCGGTGTCCCGGATCCGGACGAGTTCCTCGATCGGATCGAACTGCGCTCGCCGTATATGCAGCGGAACTATCGGTGCCGCGGCCATCGCCTGTCCACCCTTCGTCGTTCACGCGGGACCTCGGACACCGACGACGCTACCATCCACGCGAAAAATTGCTGTCGTTTGAACGGACCGCATCCGGATATCCACCGCCGAAGATAGCCCCAAGGAAGAGAACATCCATCAACAAGTGGATCGGCATTGTTCGACACGTCAGTATTATTTTATATTTTTTGACAAAATTCACCATAGTTCAATATTGTCTACCATTTTTGATTTCCCATCTATCGCCATCGGGAAAAATGYCATGGTGAATCATCCGTAGAGAATCGGCCTTCCCCACGCCAGGCTCGCGCCCGGGCGCGGATGATGATCCGACCACCCGCCGAGTGGGCCTGGACCGGTCAGATCGACCGAGGACAAGATCCGTGTTGCGGAGGGTAACCGCGGCTCCTACAGTTCGGTAGTACCACCGGATGCCGCGGAATCCGCGCCCTCCGGTGAGTTCTKACCCCGCCCCGCGCCGGCCGATTCCTCGCCACCGGCCGGTGCCCACATCCTGCGTCATGACGGGTACCGAGCGACACACAGGGGAGCCAGAAGATGAGGGACCGCAGGGAGACAGACGTCGTCGAGCTGGCGCAAGAACACGCGGAGCTGCTGCCCGAGCGCATGACCCTGGCGGCGATCGAGATAAACCGCACCGAGTTCGACCCCACCTTCTACCCGGTCGGCTCGCCGGGCAGCAACAATGCCCAAATCGATAATCATCCGGAGCCGCAGACCGCCTACAGCGACGGAGCGTTCGTCAAGACCATCGCCAACAGCTGGAACCGCATCGAGCAGTGGTGAACTCCGGAACGATTCTGCTCCTCACGCCGGTCTCCCCGGCCGGGTAACCGCACCCGACCACGTTCTCCCGAGGTCGCCAAGGGCACCGTGCACCCGCGGCCACCGGCCGGCCGACTATCCTTCGGCCGGCCGGAAGGCATGCCCTCGCCTCGGTCAGGCCGATCCGAGAAGGCCAGCCGAAGTTTCGACCGACGCTGGCACGACCGTGACACACCTTGTGCAGGTGCTGGCCACCAGGTTGAGCGGTGGCTAGCGTTCCCACCGCCCGAATATCCGAGGCAACTCAGATCGGTGGGAAACAAGGATGAACGATATCACGGGCAACTGCGCCGGCGAGCTGAATGGAGAACTGTTCTTGGAATGGGCGGAACTACTACCCGAACGGACGACTCTCGCCGCGGTCGAGATCGGTCGGAAGGAGTTTGACCCAACCTTCTTTCCGGTCGGCTCCCCCTGGTCGAAAATGGCACAGATCGACGCTCATGCGGAGCCGCAGGTCGCCGGTGGATTCCTGCCCATTCTCATCACACTGGTACCGAGCATCAACATCATCATACAGAAATAACACCGACCGCTTTACCGCTTTACCGCTTTACCGCTACGACCGACAGATACACCGCCGGATTCCTCCGGGGTGGTCACCCGGCCGGCCGCCGGTCGACGGACCGGCGGCCGGCTTCCCGCCAGTTCATGACAATGAGGATGGGACGCAGATGACCGAGTCCACCCGGTCGTCCACCCGGCCGACAACGATGCCGCCGGTGCCTTCCAAACCGGACCGGACGCCCGACCTCACCGATATCACCGGCGTCACCGATATCACCGGCGTCACCGGCGTCACCGATCCGACGGGCGTTCCCGGGCCGACCGAGGTACCCGCCAGACCGAGCCGGGCCGACGGCCTGGCGCTACTCGGCGAGTTCACCGGGTCGGGCCTGGCCCGACCCGTCTTCCTGGCCCGCCGCGCCGACGGTCAGGTCGTCGCACTCACCGAACTGCTCGCGCACATCCTCGAAGCGGCGGACGGCGCCCGCGACGTCGCCGCGATTGCCGACCGGGTCACGGTGGTCTGCGCCCGCCGGATGAGTGGCGCCGACGTCGCGTACCTCGTAGCGGATCGGCTCATGCCACTCGGCCTGATCGCCAGCGAGAACGGCGTCACCCCGGCACCACGGGCGAAGGCGCTGTTCACACTCGCAGCCCGGCACACCCTGCTACCCGCGCCGGCCGTGCACCGGGTCAGCCGGGTGTTCGCGATGCTGTTCCGGCCAGCGGCCGTGGCCCTGCTGCTGGCCCTGCTGGTGGTCACCGACGTGTGGACGTTCGGCCGGCACAGCGTCCGAGACAGCGCGGCGGAGGTGCTCGCGACCCCGGCGCTGATCCTGGTGGTGGTCGGCCTGGCCCTCGCCGGCGCACTGTTCCACGAATGCGGGCACGCCGCGGCCTGCCACTACGGCGGTGCCCGCCCGGGAGTCATCGGTTTCGGCATGTACCTGGTGTGGCCGGCCTTCTTCACCGACGTCACCGACTCCTACCGGCTGAGCCGGCTCGGCCGGCTGCGCACCGACCTCGGCGGCATCTATTTCAACGGACTGTTCGTTCTGCTGCTCGCCGGGGCTCTCGCGCTCACCCACGCCGGTGTGCTGGTGACCGCCGTCGTCCTTGTCCACCTGGATGCCATACGCCAGCTTGCGCCCTTCGTCCGGCTCGACGGCTACTACATCGTCAGCGACCTGGCCGGGGTACCGGACCTGTTCAACCGGATGGGGCCGGCGCTACGCGCGACGCTGCCACGGCGGCGCAACCGCGTCCCGCGCGGGCGGCCTGCCCGATCAGCAGGACGGAGCCGACCGGACGGGCTGACCCCGCCGGACATCCGAAGCCGACCGGACGGGCTGACCCGGCCGGCCCGGATCGTGGTGACCGCCTGGGCGCTGCTCGCGGCGCCGCTGATCCTGGTGAACCTGGTYGTGCTCATGGTCTCGGTTCCGTTCGTGCTTACCCGGACGACCCGGGCCATGTGGGACTATCTCGGGCTGGCGGGCCGGGCGACCCGTGACGGGAAGCTGGTCACCGCATTCGCGGAGGTCGTCTCCGCGCTGCTGGTCGCGCTGCCGGCCGGCGGGATGCTGTTCGTGCTGTTCCTGCTCGCCCGGGGCGTGCTACGGGCGGTCCGGGCGCACCGGGAAGGCTGCCGACGCGGGTAACGGCCTCCCGCCGGCCAGCTCGCGACGGCACCACCACCGACAGCCCCCACCCGATCAGACGACGGTGGGCCGGTAGAGGCGGGCGTAGGCGCCGCCGTCGGCGAGCAGCTCGCTGTGCGTGCCGTCCTCGACGATCTGGCCGTGGTCCATCACGTAGATGCGGTCGGCGTCAATCACCGTGGACAGCCGGTGCGCGATCACCAGGCACGTCCGCCCCACCGCGAGCCGGTCCAGGGCGGTGCGCACGGCGGCCTCGGAGACGGTGTCCAGCGCCGAGGTCGCCTCGTCCAGCACCAGCACCCGTGGTGACTGCAGCAGGACCCGGGCGATGGCCAACCGCTGCCGCTCACCACCGGACAACCGGTAGCCCCGGGCGCCGACCCGGGTCGCCAGGCCCTCGGGCAGCCGGTCGAGCAGGGCGGAGAGGCTGGCGGCCGCCAGGGCGGCACGCAGCTCGTCGTCGGTTGCGTCCAACCGGCCGTAACGGAGGTTCGCCGCGATCGTGTCATGGAACAGATGCGGGTCCTGAGGGACGACGCCGATCATCGTGTGCAGACTATCCGGCGGGATGTCGTCGAGGGGAACCCCGCCGAGACGGATGCCGCCGCGCCGCGGCCGGTGCATGCCGCTGGCCAGATAGGTGATGGTCGTCTTGCCGGCCCCGCTGGCCCCGACGATCGCCGTCGTCGTCCCCGCGGCGACTTTCAGGGTCACCCCGCGCAGGTTCCACGTCGGGTCGTCGTCCGGCCAGTCGCCGTCCGGCCGGTCCTCGGCCGTGGCAAGATCGTAAGAGAACCATACGTCGTCGAACGTCAGATCGAGTCCCCGGCCGGCATCGACTCCCCAGCGAGCGGCGGCCGGCACCGGTTCCGTCCCGGACCGCGGTGCGCGGGGGACGGTCAGCGCGGGGGCCCGGGCCCCTTCGAACCTCAGGCGTACCTCGTCCTGCGGGACGTCAAGCAGGGAGAAGATCCGCCGGAAGGACGCGCCCGCACCCGCGAGCTCCGCACGCAGGTTGACAGCGGACGACAGTGGTCCGAAGGCCACCAGCAACGCGCCGCCCAGGGCTGCGACCGTCCCGAGCGTGATGCGACCGCTGGAGACCAGCCAGGCCCCCAGCGCCAGCACCGCCRTCATCGTCGCGATAATCCCGAGGTTGACCAGGAACCGGACCCGCGACATCAGCCGGGCCTGATCCTCGGCGGCGGCGAGCAGCTCGGCGCCCGCCGCGTCGAAGCGGGTCTGCTCGTAGTCGACCCGGTCGAACAGCCGCACGTGCAGCGCCCCGGAGACCGACGAGGTGTCGGCGACCTGGACCATGAGCAGACCGTCGAGCTCCCGCTGGCGGATGGACAGCGCGGCGAGCCGCCGCCGGCCCGAGYGGACGATCAGCAGCGTGGCCGGCGCGAAGACCATCACCGCCAGGCTCAGACGCCAGWCCAGCACGAAGACGACGATCGAGCCGACGACGATGTCCGCGATCCGGCAGACCACCGCCTGCACGGTGGCGGAAATCGCGTTCTGGGCGTTCAGGACGTCGGTGGACATCACCGTCATCACCTCCCCCTGCTGGCTGCGGGGAAAGAAGGCGAAGGGCARGCGCTGCAGGTGAGCGTTCACCGTCTGACGGATCCGCACGGAGACAACGCCGCCGAGCCGAGCGATGAGCGCCATGCGCACCGAAAGCACGCTCGACTCGAACACCAGCACCGCGCACAGCAGCAGAACGGGGACGACGAGGTCACGCACCTGGCCGGTGGGCAACGACGTGTCGATGAGATGGCGCAGGACGAACGGCCCGACGGCGACGGCGGCCGAACCGAGAACGGACAGCCCGACGAGGACCGCGACGACCCGGCCCTGGTCGGCGAAGAACCGGACGCTGCGCCGCGCCTCGGTCGCGCCGGTCAACCGCGCGAGCGCACGCGCATGCAAGCGGATCACCCACGACGGGACGGGCAGCGACTCACGGATCACGCCGCCGAGGCTATGCCGACGCGCGCCGAGGCGGCGAGGGGCCTCCCGCGGGGCACAACCCTGACGCCCCACCGCCCTGACGCGAGTCGGGGCGGTGGGGCGTCAGGGTCAGACCGACCGCGGTGGCGGAAGCCGATGGGCCGGGAAGAAACCGGGGCCGGGATCCGGGGACCACCCGGGATCGTCAACGGTTCCCGGACACGGGTCGTTGGACGCGCCCCTCCTCCAGCCGCCTGCCTTCCACCGCGCCGGCGCCGAAGCCGGGAATCGCCAGGCCCTCCAGCGAGGCGGGCGGTCGGGAAACGCCCCGCAGCCGGAACCCCATGGCAATCTTGGTCAGCCCGATCGCCAGGGCCRTGAGGCCCACCCACAGGGCCAGCAGCGGCAACGAGACCCGCTGGGAACCCACCACCYAGAACGCCGCCCCGATCTCCAACGCACCGACGATCAGCGGCATCCACCACTGGGCCGGGGTGGGGCGGCCCTCCGCCGCRGTGGCGTACTGCCCGGCCGCGGCCTGCTGCTCAGTCCGTCGGGCGACGAACGAGTTGACGACGTCGTAGAGACCCTTGATCAAAAAGAACCAGGCCGCGATCCGGCCCACTGCCTTGACCGTGGGATCCGGCCAGACCAGCGCCACCACCCCGCCGGCCACGAACAGCACCGCGAGCAGCGCATGGGACCAGCGCCAGTCCCGGGCCGTCGCCGCCGCCRCCAGCAACTCACTCACCGCACCGAGGAGCAGGACGATCCCGAGAAGCACGGCGATCGACCATACCGTGGTCAGATCGAACTGCGGAATGGCCAGCGCGAACAGGGCAAAAGCTGCTCCAACGGCGAGAAAACCAAACCAGGGCACATTTGTGGATCTTTCATGTGTACGACGATCTGAGGCAGTTATGTCGCTCACGATCCTATTCTCCCCTCGTCGGTCACCGATACAAGGACCTTGCCGTCAGCTGGCGCTCGACATCACAGGTCAACAAGCTGATGCCCGCCACCCGGCGAACCACGCTTATCCGCTGGACATCATTCCGAACYGACGACGACGCCATATCGCCCGCRGCGTTACTCAACTCCTCCCAGCAGGTGGGTGCCGCCCTGGGGCGGGGGGCCACCATCACCACCGCTGCCGCCGCCACTGCCACCGCCACACAGCAAGATCATCCATGGGCGGCTGCGGCACCGAACGTCACAGGTCGATGACGTAGGCGCAGTGAGAGGTRTGACTTAGGGTAGGCTTTCCTTACTTGTACATTGGCTGGGTGACCAAGGCAGGCCCGTCCCTCGCAAGCTCGACTGTGTTCCTCGCCCGCCACCTTGAACGGCACGGTGACCGCACGGCCGTTGTCACGGCTGAGGGCCGGCTGTCCTACCGCGAACTGGCGGCACGCGTCGACGCCGCCGCCGGTCGGCTCGGCGCCGGGCGGCGGCTGGTGCTCCTCGCGGCGGTCAACACGATCGACGTCCTCGTCCTGTACCTGGCGGCGCTGTCCGCCGGGCACGCGGTCCTGCTGGTGCCGGGTGACAACGCCGCGTCGACCGACGCCCTGATCACGTCCTATGACCCCGACGTGGTGATCCGCCCGGCCGGCACGCGGACCCGCGTCGAGCAGCGGCGGGAGGGCTCGAAGCACGACCTTCATCCGGACCTCGCGCTGCTGCTGAGCACGTCGGGCTCGACGGGCTCACCGAAACTGGTCCGGCTGTCGTACACGAACCTGCAGGCCAATGCCGAGTCGATCGTCGAGTGCCTCGGCCTTCGCCCCGGCGACCGCGCCGCGACGACCCTGCCCCTGTACTACTGCTACGGGCTGTCGGTCGTGCACAGTCACCTCCTGTGCGGGGCCGGTCTGATCCTGACGTCCCTGTCCGTCGTGGACGCCTGCTTCTGGAACCTCTTCCGGGACGGGCAGGGAACCTCGCTGGCTGGCGTCCCCTACACGTTCGACCTGCTCGACAGGATCGGTTTCGACGCGATGTCRCTGCCGCATCTGCGCTACATCACGCAGGCCGGCGGTCGACTGGCGCCGGACCGGGTGGCCCGCTACGCCGAGCTCGGACGACGCAACGGCTGGGACTTCGTCGTGATGTACGGCCAGACCGAGGCCACGGCGCGGATGTCCTGCCTGCCGCCGCACCTCGCGCCGACCCACCCCCACACCATCGGAGTCCCGGTCCCGGGCGGGTCGTTCCGGCTCGAGCCGCTGGCCGACCGCACCGGGAGCACCGACAGCACCGGGGATCTGGGGCAGCTCGTCTATTCCGGGCCCAACGTCATGATGGGTTACGCGCGGACGGCCTCGGACCTCGCGCTCGGTCCGACGCTCGACGAGCTGCGCACCGGGGACGTCGCGCGCCGCACCGATGACGGCCTGTACGAGATCGTGGGACGGCAGACCAGATTCGCCAAGGTCTTCGGGATCCGGATCGACCTGCAACACGTGGAAGACACCCTCGCCGGCCAGGGGCTCAGCGCCTGCTGCGTGACCGGCGACGACGCCGTTGACGTGATGATCGAGGGTGACCGGGACACGCCTTCGGTCCGCCGGCTGGTCGCGCGGGCCTGCCGGCTGCCGGAGAACGCCGTCCGCGTCCACCGCCTGGCCGCCCTGCCCCGCCTGGCCACCGGCAAACCGGATCTGGTCGCGCTGCAGGAGATCGCCCGCGACGCGCGACCGGCGCGCACGACCGCGCCCACCGGACGGGACGGACCGTCGGACGGAACAGCCGACGTACGCCGGCTGTTCGCCGAGCTGCTCCACCGCGACGATGTCACCGACGACAGCACCTTCGTGAGCCTGGGCGGCGACTCGCTGTCCTACGTGGAACTGTCACTGCGGCTGGAGGACGCCCTCGGACACCTGCCCGCCGGCTGGCACACCATGGCCGTGCGGGACCTGAAGCCGGCCACGCGACCGAAGCGCCGGGCTGGCGGCTCTGGCAGCTCGATCGAGACCAGCGTGCTGCTCCGGGCGGTTGCGATCGTGCTGATCGTCGGGACGCACGCCAACACCTTCGACGCCGTCGGCGGCATCCTCGGGGGCGCCCATCTCCTCATCGCCGTCGCCGGCTACAACTTCGCCCGTTTCCACCTGACCGCGGCGCCGCGGCGCGACCGGGTCCGCGGGCTGCTCCGCAGCATCGCGTACCTCGCGATGCCGAGCATCGTCTTCATCACCGTACTCGTGCTCGTCATGGACGAACACGAACCCGCCAACATCGTGCTGCTCAACAGCGTGTTCGGGCCGGACCGCGCGGGCCCACCCTGGGAGTTCTGGTTCGTCGAAGCCCTGGTCCAGATCCTGCTGGTCCTCGCGGCCCTGCTCGGCGTGCCGGCGTTCGACCGCTGGCAGCGGCGCCGCCCGTGGGCCGTCGCCGCCGGTGTCCTCGCCGCCGGTCTGCTCACCCGCTTCGACGTCGTGGCCCTACCGCCGGGACCACGCCACACCCAGACGTCGGTGGCGGTGCTCTGGCTGTTCGCGCTGGGATGGGCCACCGCCRCCGCGACCACGGTACGGCAGCGGCTGGCCCTCACCGCGGCGGCGGCGCTCACCATCCCCGGGTTCTTCGCTGACGCACGCCGGGAGCACGTGGTGCTCGGCGGCGTGCTCCTGCTGGCCTGGACCACGAGCGTCCGCTGCCCACGCCCGCTGCGCCGGCTGGCGGGCCCGCTGGCCGGCAGCTCGCTCTACATCTACCTGACCCACTGGCAGGTGTTCCCCCTTCTGCAGGACGACCATCCGGTCCTGGCGCTGCTGGCCTCGCTCACCGTCGGCGTCGCCGCGTGGAAGGTCTCGTTCCATGCCATGGGCCTTCTCAGCCGGCTCACGGCGGGCGTGCCGATCCCACTCGGCGCCAGGCGTCCGCTCCGCGGTTCGCCCGCCAGCGCTCCCGACTTGTGCCACTCGTCACATTCTACGGCGCTAAGGTAAGCATGAGTTAACTTCTACACCGATTAGGGGTTCGAGGTCGGTCGGACGTGTCTGTCCAGGTGGAGGGTTCAGGTGGAGTGTTCAGCTGGAGGAGCCCGATGGGTTCGTTAGGAAGAACCTTGGTCGTGCTGGTGACGGCCACCTGCCTGGCCGGCCTGTCAGCGTGCGGCTCGGGGGACGACGGGAAGACGATCACGCTCTACAACGCGCAGCACCAGGACCTGATGCGGGTGATGGTGGACGCGTTCACCAAGCAGACCGGCATCAAGGTCGAGTTGCGTCGCGGYGGCGACCCCGAGCTGGCGAACCAGATCGTCCAGGAAGGCGACAGCTCGCCGGCGGACGTCTTCGTCACCGAGAACTCGCCGGCCATGACGCTGGTCGACCGCGCCGGCCGCTTCAGCAAACTGGACCGGGCCACCTTGGGCCAGGTGCCTGACCAGTACGTCCCGAGCACCGGCAACTGGGTCGGTTTCGCGGCCCGGTCGACGGTGTTCATCTACAACCGTGGGCAGGTCGCCAAGAACGAGCTGCCCACGTCGATCATGGACCTGGCGGGACCGGCGTGGAAGGGGAAGGTCGGTGTCGCGGCGGCCGGAGCGGACTTCCAGGCCATCGTCAGCGCCGTACTCGCGGTGAAGGGCGAGGGGGCCACCGCCGAGTGGCTCGCCGGGCTGAAACGCAATGCGAAGATCTACGACAACAACATCGCCGCGCTGCGCGCCGTGAACGCGGGCGAGGTCCCCGCCGCTGTGATCTACCATTACTACTGGTACCAGGACCAGGCGGAGTCGGGCAAGGACAGCAGGAACGTCGACCTGCACTTCTTCGGCCACCGGGACCCGGGCGCGTTCGTCAGCGTCTCCGGCGCCGGCGTCCTCGCGGCCAGCGACCAGCAGGCCGAGGCGCAGCGGCTGGTCGCCTTCCTCACCAGCGACGCCGGGCAGAAGGCGCTGGTCGACAGCGGTGCCCTGGAGTACGCCGTGTCCGACGCGGTCCCCACGAACCCTGCGCTGAAGCCGCTGTCGACCCTCGATCCGCCCGACATCGACATCTCGACCCTGAACGGACCAAAGGTCGTCGAACTGATGCAGCGGGCGGGCCTGCTCTGAACGGCCAGCCCACGACGGCGGGATGGTGGGTACGCACCGGCCCGGCGTACCCGCGCCCGCTGCTGCTGGCCTGCGTGCTCGTCGCGCTGCTCGCGGCCGTCCCACTGTTCTTCGTCGTCGGATACACGGTCAGTGTGGGCTGGTCGGAGGCCTGGCGGCTGCTGATCCGGCCCAGGGTCGGCGAGCTGCTGGTCAACACCACCAAGCTCGTGACCGGCGGGATGGCGGCCAGCGCCGTCCTGGGCACGGCCGCCGCCTGGCTGGTGGAACGGACGGCCCTGCCGGGACGACGGGTCTGGCACGTGCTGCTCGCCGCTCCGCTGGCACTGCCCGCGTTTGTCGTCAGCTACGGTTGGGTTTCGCTGACCGCGGACGTCGAGGGATACCCGGGCGCCCTGCTGATCGTGACACTCGCCTACTACCCGCTGGTCTACCTCCCCGTCGGCGCGACCCTGCGGGGGCTGGACCCGGCGCTGGAGGAATCCGCCAGGTCACTCGGGCTCGGCCCGTGGCGGACGTTCACCAGGGTCGTGCTCCCGCAGTTGCGCCCGGCCGTCCTCGGCGGGTCGCTGCTGGTCGGCCTGCACCTGCTCGCCGAGTTCGGCGCCCTGCAGATGCTGCGGTTCCCCACCTTCACCACGGCCATCTACGACCAGTACCGCTCGTCGTTCAACGGCCCGGCGGCGAACATGCTCGCCGGCGTCCTGGTGCTGTACTGCGCGGTCCTGGTCGGCACCGAGCTGAGCCTGCGCGGTCGGCACCGCTACGCCCGGCTCGGGCCCGGAGCCAGCCGCACCGCGCAACCCGCCCGGCTCGGCCGGCTCACCGCCCCCGCCGTCGGCGGGCTCGGCGCGGTCGTGGGCCTGGCGCTCGGCGTGCCGCTGGTGAGCCTCGTCCGCTGGCTGCTGGTGGGTGCCTCCGCCGCCTTCCCCGCCGTCGAACTGGCCACCGCCGCCGCGACCGCGGCCGGACTCGGCCTCGCCGGCGCGCTGTGCACCGTCCTGTTGGCGCTTCCGGTGGCGTGGCTCGCGGTACGCCACCCGGGCCGGATCGGGACGCTGCTTGAACGCAGCACCTACACGRCCAACGCGCTGCCGGGCATCGTGGTGGCGCTCGCTCTCGTCACGGTATCGCTGCACATCCTGCCGGCCGTGTACCAGACCACCACCCTCCTGATCGCCGCCTACGCGATCATGTTCCTGCCGCGGGCCACGGTGGCGGTACGGGGCGCGATCGCGCAGGCGCCACCCGTCCTGGACGACGTCGCACACGCCCTGGGCCTGCGCCCGACGCGGGCCTGGCTGCGGGTCACCCTGCCGCTGATCGCCCCCGGCGTCGGCGCCGGCGCCATCCTGGTGTTCCTCGCTGTGGTCACCGAACTCACCGCGACCCTGCTGCTGTCACCCACCGGCACCGACACCCTGGCGACCGAGTTCTGGAGCAACGTCCGCGACGTCGATTACGGCGCGGCCGCCCCCTACGCGGGGTTGATGGTGCTGCTGTCGACCCCGGCGACCTTCCTGCTCACCCGTTCTGCTAGGAGAAGCACGTGACAGCGCTGAGTGTCAGCCAGGTCACCAAACGGTTCGGCGCCACGACAGCCCTCGCCGGGATCGATCTGCGAGTGCCCGACGGCAGTGTGACRGCCGTGCTCGGGCCGTCGGGCTGCGGCAAGACCACCCTGCTACGGCTGGTGGCGGGATTCGGCGACCCGGACGGCGGGACGATCGACTTCGGCGCCGAACGGGTGTTCGGCCCCGGTCGCAGCGTTCCCGCCMAGCGGCGGCGGGTCGGGTACGTCCCGCAGGAAGGTGCCCTGTTCCCGCACGTGGACGTCGCGGCCAACATCGGGTTCGGCCTGCCCCGCGCCGAACGCCGATCCGCCGGGCGGGCCGCCGAGCTGCTCGACCTCGTCGGGCTGGACGCGAGCCTGGCCCGCCGGTTCCCTCATCAGCTCTCCGGCGGCCAGCAGCAGCGCGTGGCGCTGGCGCGGGCCCTGGCCCCGCGGCCGTCCCTGGTGCTGCTCGACGAGCCGTTCTCCTCCCTGGACGCGGGGCTCCGCCTGAACACCGCCCGCGCCGTCGTCGAAGCGCTGCGTGCCAACCGGACCACTGCGCTGCTCGTCACGCACGACCAGAACGAGGCGCTGTCACTGGCCGACCAGGTCGCCGTCATGGCCGCCGGTCGCATCGCCCAGACCGGCACGCCCCAGGGCGTCTACGCCTCACCCGGCAACCCGACCGTCGCGGCCTTCGTCGGCGCCGCCGTGTTCATGCCCGCCGTCGTCACCGGGCTCACCGCCTCCTGCGACCTTGGCGAACTCGCCGTCCGGCCCGGGTCTCCCCAGGGCGAGGCGCGCCTGCTCGTCCGGCCGGAACAGATCAGGCTCCTCGCCGCGGCGGACGGCGACAAGAACCAGAACGAGAACCAGAACGAGAACCAGAACCAGCACGAGAGCCAGGACCGAAACGAGAACGAAGAGCGGAACGAAGAGCGGAACAAGGAGCGGAACGTGGTGGTCGGCCGGGTCACCGAGGTGCGGTACTTCGGCCACGACGCCACCGTCCAGCTCCGGCTCGACCGGTCCGGCCGCACCGTGACGGCGCGGGTGCCGGGGCGCCAGCTTCCCGAACCCGGCACCCGCGTGCGGCTGTCGATCACCGGGCCCGTCACGGCCTTCCCACCCCATTGACTCCGTCGCGGCTCTCACCGACGCCGGTCCCGGCGCCGGCACGGTCGCGGCGGTCACGAGCGCCCTGCTACCGCCACGCAGGTCGATCGTCACCGCCTGACCGTCCCCGAACGACGACAGGTCGGCCGGTCGATTCGTACAGTCAGACTTATGACGTCGCCCACGCCTATGACGTCGCCGGCGGGAACCGCCCGGATCGACACCTGGATCTGGTGCGTGCGCCTGGTCAAGACGCGATCGCAGGCGACCGCCGCCTGCCGCGCCGGCCATGTCCGCCTCAACGGCGAGCGGGTCAAGCCGGCCCATCCGGTGCGGGCCGGCGACGAGATCCGGGTGCGCCAGCCCGGGCACGAGCGGGTCGTCGTCGTCACCCGGATCCCGCACAGGCGGGTCGGCGCGCCCGTTGCCGCGGAGTCCTTCGTCGACCGCAGCCCGCCGGTCGCGCGCGAGGTGCCGCCGGTGGTGGCCGTGCGCGATCGGGGCGCCGGGCGGCCGACGAAGCGCGACCGGCGGGCGCTGGAACGCCTGCGCGACCAGCCCCGCCGGCCGGATGCGCGGTAGCGGCGCCGCTACTGGGTGCCCAGTAGCGGCGCCCCGGTCAGGCGACGCCTCGGTCGAGGGAGTTCGCAATCGCCCACACACCATGACCATCCCCAGGAACCTTGCCCTGGGATTACTAACCCTGGTACTACCCGCCATGGGATTACTTCGCATCAACGGTGTGAAGAAAACGAAGGAAGCGACCGGGTACGTTGCCGGTGACCGGGACCGGGCTCTGCCGCTGCGTGCCGCGTAGCGTTATCCGCGCTCGTGGAACGCGATCGTGAGGTTGATCTGCCTGGACGACACGACCGCGGGTCGCGTCCCGCCGCACCGACCGGCTCGAACTAGAGTCAGGCCCATGGGGCGAGCGTCATCCGGGTTGGCTCGGTGGAATTCGCGATGAGCTACCGTGAGAAACCGAGCGTGGACATCCCGGACCATTCGGCGGGGCAGCCCGCCCGTAATGGGCGTTCGGTCCGGTTCAGCATTGTGATGCCGACATACAACCGCCGAGACGTGGTATTGCAGAGTATTGCGGAACTCAGGTATCTCGATATGCCGTGGCCCTGCGAATTGATCGTCGTCGTCGACGGTTCCACGGATGGCACTGAGAAGGCTCTCCAGGCTGTCTCTCTGCCGTTCTCCAAGCGAATCCTGTGGCAGGAGAACGCGGGCGCGGCCGCAGCGAGAAACCGTGGCGCCGCGGGYGCGCTCGGCGAGTTCATCCTCTTTCTCGACGACGACATGGCGGCGGACCGGCGGCTCCTCGTCGAGCATGAGCGGCTTCTCGCCGCCGGCGCCGACGCCGTGGTCGGCCACATCCCGATGCACCCCGCCTCGCCTCCTACGGTGCTCACCTACGGAGTCGACCGGTGGGCCCGGGCACGCCGCCGGAGGCTGCTGCGGTCGGACGGGCGGCTGACCGTCGCGGACCTGCTCTCCGGGCAGGTGTCGATGCGGGCGTCGACCTTCGCCAGGCTCGGCGGTTTCGACACGGGTTTTACCGCCGGCGGCAGCTTCGGCGGTGAGGACACCGACTTCCTCTACCGGCTGCTGCAGAGCGGTGCGCGGGTTCGATTCGCCGCCGACGCCGTCTCCTACCAGCGTTACGTCGTTTCGCCCGAGGCGCACCTGAGGCAGTGGACGCAGGCCGGGCAGGCCGATGCCGCGCTTTCCCGAAAACATCCGGGTCTCGGTGACCTGCTCTTTGCCCAGCATGGCGGGAAGACGATCAGAGGAAGCCTCAMCAGGGCCGCGGCGGCGGCACCGCCCTGGGCGTCCCGCGTCCCGGCGGGTCTCGTGCTCGGAAGAGTCAGCGCCGGGAAGGTGGACCGGCCCACCAGATGGATGTTCCTGGGACTACGCGACTGCTCCTACTGGCGGGGAACCCACCAGCGCGGCGGTCTCCTGCACGCACCGGACGTTGGCCTGCGGATCCTTGCCTATCATGCGATAGAGGACGTGTCGGATCCCCTGCTGAGTAGGTATGCGGTTCCCCCGCCACAGTTCCGGGCCCAGCTGACAGCCCTGCTGGGCGCCGGCTTCACCTTCGTCGGGGTCGATGAACTCCTGCATCATCTCGACGRCCGGCCCGCCCGGCATCAGTCGCTGGTCCTCACCTTCGACGACGCCTATTCKAGTCTGTTCGAACACGCCGTGCCCGTCCTTCGGGAACTTGGTATTCCCGCGACGGTTTTCGTGGTCACGAAAGAGATCGGCGGTTGGAACAGGTGGGATGCGGTGAACGGCRCCGCCAGGCTGCCGCTCCTCGACGCGAGCCGGCTGCGTGCCCTTCACCAGGAAGGCTGGGAAGTGGCGGCGCACTCCCGCACTCACGGGCAGTTGACGAGGATGAGTGGGGCCGGCCTGTGGGACGATCTTTCCGCGGCGCGCGGCGACCTCGCGGCCATCGGGCTGCCCGTGCCACGCCTGTTCGCCTATCCCTACGGGGAACATGACGCGCGCGTGCGCATGATGGTGAAGAAGGCGGGATACGACGCGGCGTTCGCGCTGCAAACTCGGCGCGCCTTCCCCACGGCTCAGGACCGCTATGCCCTGCCCAGGATCGAGGTGGAGCGCCATACCCGCGTTGATGCGCTCGTCGAGACGGTGCGCAGATCGCAGGTTTACCGACGTCCCGACATCCGTCCCGACATCGAGCGGGAACTGGGTGGGGCATTGCGTCGAGTTCTCCCGGTCCAACGGACGATCCGCGGACACACCAAAGATCACGAGGCCGAAGATCACGAGGCGAGGAGCGTCGGATGAACCTGCACGGGAATCGGGAGTCCCCGGCCGGCCCAGCCGCGGCCGACGAGGGTATCTGGTGCTGTGAGCTCGAGGTGTCGGCCGGGGGCGTCGTGCGCTCGGTCGTGCCGCCAYGCGACCGTCAGCGACGTGCGCGGGTCCTCGCCCTGCTGCACGGTGAGCCGCTCGGCTACGCGGCGGCCGCCAGGACGGCCACCGGCATCGACGTCGATGAGCTGCTCGGCAGGGTCTGGTCGGAGTTCGGCGGGCGCATCAACGATCACCTGGTCGGCGAGGGTCTCCGCCCGCTCGAGCGCCTCGACGCCCGCACCAGGCCTGCCGCGGCCACCGAGGCCTGCCCGAACAAGGTTCAATCCACCGATCTCGATTCCACGGATCTCGTCTCCGTCGTCGTCGCCACCAGAGACCGCAGTGAGATCCTGGCCAACTGCCTGCGTCGACTCACGGAGGTCACCTATCCGGCCGTCGAGTTCCTCATCGTGGACAATGCCCCGTCGAGCGACGCCACGAAGCGGGTCGTCGACTCGTTTTCGGCCACCGACGAACGATTCCGCTATGTCCCCGAACCACGCCCGGGTCTCTCCCGCGCCCGCAACCGCGGGCTCGCGCTGGCGCGGGGGGTGTACGTCGCCTATACCGACGACGACGTCTCGRTTGACCCCGGCTGGATCGACGGGCTGGTTCGGGGTTTCCGGCGCCGGCCGGACGTTGCGTGCGTCACGGGACTCGTCTGCACGGCGAGCATCGTGAGCGCGGCCGAAGTCTACTTCGACGCCCGGGCGTCGTACTGGTCCACCCGCTGCGAGCCGGTGCTTTTCGACCTCGCCGACAACGAGCGRCACGGTCCGCTGTACCCCTATATAGGTTTCGTCGGCACCGGCGCGAATGTCGGGTTCGACGTCGCGTTCCTGCGGGACCTGGGTGGCTTCGACGAGGCGTTGGGAGCGGGCACCAGGAGCCGGGGCGGCGAGGACCTCGATCTCTTCGTGCGCATGTTGCGGGCGGGCCGAGCGATCGCGTACGAACCAGCCGCCTTCGTCTGGCATCACCACCGCGCCGACGACGCGGCGCTGCTCGCTCAGATGTTCGGCTACGGCTCCGGTTTCACGGCCTTCCTGGCCAAGCTGCTTCTCCAGCGGTCGACCCGGGGTGAGGTGGTACGTCGCATCCCACGAGGCCTGCGTGGGATGGCCCGCATCGGCCATGCGACGAGCCAGCGGCTCGACGGGCGGGTCCAGGCCCCGAAGGGTGCCCTGCTGCGGGAGTTCGCCGGCTACGCCGCCGGACCGTTGCTCTACGCCCGGGAGCGGCAAACGGCCGCCTGGCGGTGACGACGACCGGAAAGGCTGTGACGCGTGACGTGATGCAACGTGACAGGCCCAGGGCGGGGAACCCGGCGGTCGAGCGGGAGAGATTCCCGCCGGAGTGGGCTCTCGGCTACTACCGGCGAT
Source organism: Frankia sp. CgMI4 (assembly GCF_001756285.1). Classification (NCBI taxonomy): domain Bacteria; kingdom Bacillati; phylum Actinomycetota; class Actinomycetes; order Frankiales; family Frankiaceae; genus Frankia; species Frankia sp. CgMI4. Next base: position 64,167 of record NZ_MAQZ01000003.1, on the reverse strand, counting down.
CGCCGCAAGTGGTGCGGCAGATRGCGTACTGGACGCTGCGGAACGCGCCTGGGCGCCGGGTGTCGTGGGGGAACATGAAACGGGTCAGGCCGTTCAGCGACCGTTACGGRTGGGACCGCGGGCTGCCGGTCGACCGGCACTATATCGAACAGTGGATCAGTCGGCATGCCAACGATATCCGGGGGCATGTACTGGAGGTCAAAAACGCGGAATACAGCTCGCGGTTCGGAACTCCGGGTCGGATTACGATCATCGACCGGGATAAGACGAACCATCATGCCGATCTTCATGTCGACCTCGATGTCGCGGACAGTCTGCCCGCCGCCGAGTTCGACTGTGTGATTCTCACTCAGGTCCTTCAGTACACCTCTCCGGGCTGCTGTCTGGAGAATCTGTGGCGGTCGCTTCGACCGAACGGCGTCCTGTTGATCTCGGTTCCGGCACTGGGACGTATTGACGTGGACGACGGGGCCGACGACAAGTGGCGCTGGACGCCGCCGGGTCTTCGCGCCGAACTCRCCCGAGTCGGGATCGAGGCCACGGTGGAGGGTTTCGGAAACGTCCTGGCCGGTGTCTCGGCGTTGTTGGGTCTGGCAGTCGGCGACGTCAGTCGCAAGGATCTCGATGTTCAGGACGCGCGCTTTCCGGTGCTGACCTGTGGGCGGGCGGAGAAGCCGCGGTAGGGTGGCGAGTCGACCTGGTCATCGCCGGTTCGACCCGCGGCGAGCACCACACACGCGGTCGCGGTCTGTGATCCGAACCAGGCCAGGCCGACCCCCGCCAGTCCCAGGCTCCCACCCAGCAGCCAGAGACTGGGCAGCACCAGCACCGCCAGCAGCGCCTCGATACACACGAGCCACCCGGCCCTCCGCTGCGCGCGGGCCGTGCACAGCTCCAGGATGACGACTGTGCGGGCGACCGAGCCCAACAGCAGCAGTCGAAGCACAGTGGTCGCGTCGGCCCGGTAGGAGGGGCCGAAGAGAGCCAGTACAAGCGGCGCGGCGACGATGAGGGCGAGGACGATTCCGATAACAATCGGGAGAATGCGGCGCAGCATCGCCCGTTGGAGGCGGCGAGAGTCGGCGCCGGGCTGCGYGCCTTCGACCGTGAGCGAGGTCCCGAGGCTCCAGGGGATTTCGTCGACCRTGCATATGATCAACCAACTGATTCCGAACGCGGCCCCTTCCGTCGCCCCGATCCGGGCGATGACAATCATCGGCAGGAGCGTCGTGCTGAGCTGGGACACCAGCTCCGCCAGCGAGTCGCCGGCCAGGTATTTTCGGAAGTCCGCGGCCAGCCCGGGTGGGCTTGGCGCACGTCCGGCGGGTCGCAGCCACACCAGCAGCATGACCGACGCCGGTATGACGGCTACCGCCGCGGGCATCACCCAGGAGGTGAACAATGCCAGTCCGCTCACCCCGCCACCGAAGGTGACGAGCAGAATGAGCTTGACGACGCTGTAAGCGGTGTTCTCGATCGGTACGACGACCGCCTTCCGCAGGCCAGTGAAGACGTTGTCCTGCAGTGCGAACAGCGACCAGATCGCCACCGAGATGGCGAAGAAGAGGGCGATCCGGGGTGACTGGAGAACTGCGAGAGCCGGGCTCATCCGGGCGGCCAGCAAGGCAAAACTCAAACCGACCAGCAGGCTGAGGCCGGCCGCGCCGGCGTAGGCGCCGACGACCAGGCGGCGCGCCTGGCCCCCCGCCTGCGGCAGGAAGGCGGTCAATGCGCCCCCCAGGCCCAGCTGGCACAGGTAGGACAGACCGGTGAGGGCCGAAATGAGGGCGGTGGCCTCGCCGACCGACGGCCGGTCGGCCTGCCGGGCGGCCAGCACCCAGTAGAGGCTGCCCACCAACGACGAGAGGCCGCCGCTCATCGCCAACGCCATGCCGTTGCGGTACAGCGCACCGCTCTGGGCACCGCTCTGGCCGGCGGCCCCGTTCGCCGATAGCGGCAGAGTCCGCGGCGAACGGGGCCGCGGCAGGGTCCAGGTGCTATCCGGCGAGTTCGTAGATACGGGTGTTCCGGGTCGCGTACCAGAGGCGGAACCGCGGCGAGGAGCGGACGGCCGTCTCCACCGCCCGCAGCGCACCGGCGGTCGCCGTCCGGTATACACGGTCATACACCTCCTGTGCCGTCGAGAAAACGAGGTAACCCCGTCCCGGGTACGTTCCGATGAAGTCGGCCACGGCATTCACCGWCGATGGCCTGATTGCGCGCTCGCCGAAGGTGTCGGTGATCAGGACATCGTCCACCTCGGGATATCGAGCCCCGTAGCGGCTCGGGAAGGTGGCCCCGGTCAGCACGGCCACCGACCCGGGCCGGGCGTGCGCGTACAGATAATCACCGGCCTGGACCTCGTCGGCGTTCATGAGATTCAGTTCCGTCTTCCCGAAGAAGGYGGGCATGAAGAGCGTGGCGAGGAGGAGAATCCCGCCGCAGCCCGCCAGGACGTGCCGCCGTCGCCACCGCCCGGTCATCGGCGCGACGGCGCAGCACACCAACGGCGCGCACCAGGGCAGGGAGAACAGAATCGCCCGCAGGATGCTTTCACCGCCGTAGCTCTGCCCGAACAGGATGACGCCCGGTGCGATGCTCAGCAGGATGAGCGGGAGCACCCGGCCGTCACCGCGGTGCAGCCGGCGCAGCCCGCCGACTCCGGCCAGGGCCCAGACCGTGCCKGTCAGGATCAGTCCGGTGGTTTTGGCCAGCTTCCCCGACGAAGGAAGCGGCGGCTCCTCTGACCGGGCGTTCGCGAACGGGTCGGGACTGCTGAAGACCCCGAAATGATCCTGAACATAGGCGAAGTGCGGGATCAGATAGGCGATCGTCAGACCGGCCATGGCGACCACCACCCACCGCGGCCGCACAAGCCCGGCCGCGGTCAGCGCACCGACTCCGAGGAGGAGCAGGTACGGGGTCAACTGGTGGCTGACCACCACCGCCCCGTCCAGGAGCAGCACGACGCCGACCGCCACCGGCAGCGGCCAGGTTGGGCCTGGCGGGGCGGCGAAGCGCAGCGGCGGCCTTCTGCTGTGGACTCCGGCGGACCGCACGGTCCGCCGCAGGATGGCCCTCGGCGCGCCGGTGCGGAGTTGCCGCAGGAGCACCAGGTACAGGGCGAGGGCCAGCGTCCGGCTGAGGGCCTGGGGGGCGAAATAGTCCTGCCCGACCCAGTTCGTCACGACGAAGACCAGTGCCGCGCCCGCAGCGATCCGTGGCTCGCGAAGCAGCGTCCTGGTGGCCGCCCAGACGAGAAGGGCGTCGATGCCGGTGAAGAAGACCTCGGTCCAGGCGGCGAAGGCGATCGGGTTGGGTCGGCCGGCAAGCGAGCCGAAGACCGCGGTACCGGCGAAGAAGCCGGGCCATCGGTGGTAGATATCGATGTCGATGTCGACGCCGCCATGCTGCTCGATATAGCGGACCACGCCGATGTGCTTGTACACCCAGGGGTAGTGCGGAACGTCCAGGATGAGCGGAAGGGTGCCGTAGAGCACGAGAATGCAGGCAAGCAGGTAGGCCGCCGCGATGAACGGCTGGAAGCGGGCCCGCCCGACGGCGCCGACAGCGCCGAGCAGGAGCACGCCCAGGCCGACGTACCAGGCGATGGGCAGTGCCGGCGGGAGACCGTAGTCGGTGAGGTTCTCGACGTGGATCCACCGCAGTGACAGCCCCCAGAGGGTGATGCCGACCGCCAGCGGAAACAGCCAGCGAAGGCCCGTCGCGAAGGGGCCTGACAACCGCGCCGGCCGCCGGATTCCGGGGTCCTCGGGCCGTCTTTGACGGACCGAGCGCAGGCGGGCCCGGGCAGCCGCGGCGTGGGGCTGGGAAGCCGCGTTCTGGCCGAGCCGGGGATCCGGTATCTCCGGCGGAAGCAGCGGTCTGCCGGTCAACGCCCTCGCACCTTCCCGTCAGCGCGCGGCCGGGCGCGCGGCTGGGCGCGCAGCTCCGCGCGCAGGCTGTGGATGAGGACCGCGCAGCAGGCAAGTCCCACGACGGACTGCATCACGGCTGGGTGCCACCATCCCGACCAGACCATGAGCATGCTGGTCAGGACGTCGACGGCAAGGCTGATGGCGACGGCAAGCCCGATCCATGCCGCCGTCCCGTCGACCGGGAGCCTGGCCAGCACGGCGGCCCCGGGAAGGAGGAAGGCGGCGGGGACGGCGAGCAGGACCCGTACCGGAGAATCTGTTCGGCAGACCACAAGAAAGGCGAGCATCACGGTTACCGCCACGAGCGCCGCCTGCGTTGTTCGGCGGGCGTACACGCTGCTCATGGTTGCGCTCCAGTGGTCACGGTGGAGATCCGCGGTTCGGGGATGGGCGCCCTGGGAAAGGGGGCGGGGGGAGCACCGGGAGTCGGTGCGTGGTCATGAGGAAGATCGCGCTGCCGGCGCCGGGCGAGGGCCCGGCTGGCGGCATAGCCGACCGGCCCTCGGGCCACACCGACCAACTCGATCAAGGTCAGGGACCGGGGATAGTCACGGGATTTGCCGGCGTTCTTGCTGCTGCGTGGGTGGAGAAGATGATGCAGGCCGCCGGGGACGAGACGGGCGATCTGGAGGCGTTCGGCGGGTTGAGTCGCGATGCGTTTGGTGACCATCGCCCCGAGGCCGGCCCCGTAGTCGTACATCTGGCGCCGCAGTTCGACAGTGGTCCGCTTGTGCAGGTGGYGGATCAGCGCGGCCGGCTCGTAGACCAGGACGTGGCCACTGCGCACCACGGACAGGAAGATGTCGAGATCCTCGCCACCGCGGGCCGCGGTGCCCGTGCCGAGAAATTCGTCGAAACCACCAAGCTGACGCAGCGTATCAGTCCGGAAAGCGCTGTTCGCGCCGCTGCCGAACACGCCCGCGGTATAGGGATAGAGCAGGTCGCCTGATCGATTTTCGGTGCGGTCGAACCGGCGTCCGACGAAGCCCTTGCCGAAGCCGCCGAACTGCTCGAACCACACCTGCGCCGGGGTTGAGAGCTCCAGTGGCCGGATCAGCCCGGTGACGCACCCCACCGTCTCGTCGACGACACCCGAGCCGGCGGCGAACCCGGACAGGAGGAACTCCAACCAGCGCGGGTCGACCTCGACGTCGTCGTCGGTGAAGACGACCACCGGTGTGGTCGCGGCGGCCAGTCCGGCGTTGCGGGCCCGGGAAAGCCCCCTCTCTGGCTCGGCGACGTAGCGCACCTCGCCGGCCATCCGACTGAGCTGTTCGCGGATGCCGCTCGTGCGCGGCCGGTTGTCGACCACGATGATTTCCTGCGCTGGCACGGACTGCGCCAGGATTCCCGCGAGCGTGGCCGCCAGCGAGGGGGAGGCGACGCAGCTTGTCACGACGACGGTCCCGGCGAGCTCGGCGGGGAGCACCGGCCGGCAGACGTCTGACGTCACAACTCCGTCGATCGGGACCGTTTCGGGAACCGCGAGCCCGTCCGCGGTCAGGTGGGCGGCCACGTCCGGCCCGAGTCTGTCCATGACCCGGCCGGCGAGCTGGTCCGGGCGCAGGCCGGCCGGGGACAGCGTCGCAGCGACCACCCCCAGGGGACGGCCGTGCAGCCGGACCAGCACCTGTGCCGGCCCGTCACCGGTGAGCACCGGAAGCGGCGCGGACAGTTCTACCTCGTGCAGCGCGATCGGACCGTCGCCCGGCAGCATCATGGCCGGCGGCGTGGTGGTCACGGCCGCACCTCCCCGAACGCCGCCGGGACGGCTGGTACGGGCAGATCGGCTGGTACGGGCAGATCGGTGACGATTGGTCGGTAGGGTAGACGCGGGCCGAGGAGCCGAGCCCTCGTTCGACGGGAGAGCCGGCTGCCCCGCGTACGCAGCAACTCCCGAGCGGGGGCCGCGCGGCCGGCCCCGTCCAGCCACGCCCTGATCTGCCGGTCCGGGGTGTCGACCGTCACGGTCAGTCGGGCAAGGGCGAACGGGTCGTCGGCGCCGTGCGACATCATGTTGCGCACCCCGCAGGCGGACGTGAAGCCGGCCTGCCCGACGAGCCGCCGAACGGCATGGTCGTAATTGCCGTGGGGGTAGGYGAAGGAGCCCACCGGTGCGCCGATCGCAGCGGTCAACCGGGCGTTGCAGTCGCTGATCTCCCGGCGCGCCTCGTCGGGGCGAAGCTCGTCGAGCCGGGGATGGGTGTGGCTGTGACCACCGATCTCGACCCCGAGGCCGGCCAGGGTCCGCAGGTCGGCGCCGCGCAGCATGCCGACCTGGCCGATCCAGTCGGTGACGACGTAGCAGGTCGCGGTGAGCCCGTGCGCGACGACCTCACGAGCGGCGGCCAGGTTGTCGGCGAATCCGTCGTCGAAGGTGATGAGGACCGGTCGCGGAGGCAGGGTCTGGTGYCGCCTCCGTTCGACATACTCGGACACCGTCAGCGGTACCCGGCCGGAACCGGCAATGAGGGTGAGATGGCGGACAAAGGTTGCGGTATCGACCGTCCAACGTCGATAGCTCGCCACCGGATAATCGGTCACCGAGTGGTACAGCAGAATCGGGATCACAGCTACCTCCGACGGGATCGGCTGACGTGGCGTGTCACGCCGGCCGGCGGCGAGGCGTAGCCGGCCGCGTGCGTAGCCGATGGCCGTGGACCCGGTGCCGACCAGCACGGCCCCGGCTCGCGGCCAGGTGCCCAGGCTGTGGCGGTCACGAGCCAGTGCTCGGGGCAGCGTCCGCCTCAGGTACTGCCGTTCGGTGGCGAGCGCCGCGTCCGCCCCGGCCCGGTCGGCTACCGCGGCCTTGGACAGGCCTTCGGCATGGCAGCGTGCCAGGAAGTACCGCAGGGAGGCCCGGTCGCCGGTTACCTGGTGCCAGACCCGTGCCCGTGGCTCGTAGCGGACGACAGCGTCCGGGAGGATCGCCTGAAGGCGGATACCGAACTCGGTTTCCTCGCAGCCCAGCGGTGTGGTGCCGACCCGCCCAAGCCCCTCGGTGAACCCGCCGACGCGATCGAACACGGCCCGCCGGAACGACATCCCCGCTCCGATCGGGTTACGGACCGCAGCCGTGTCGGTCGGCAGCCCGACGTAGCTGCATCCGACCACCCAGTCGAACTCGGGGGGGAACCAGCGGGGTCGGCGGTGCGGCCACACCGGCATGGCGGCACCGCCGACCCCGGCGACCCGGGGGTCGGTGTAGTGGGCGGCCAACTGGGCCAGCCAGTCCGGCTCGGCGTGGGCGTCGTCGTCCAGGAAGGCGACCACGTCGCCGGTGGCGGCCCCGACGCCGCAGTTGCGGGCACCGGACAGGCCACGGCGGCCGGTGTTGGGGATCACGGTGGCACCGGGGTACGCAGCCTCGGCCCACCGGCGCAACCGGTCATTGTGGTCGATGACGAGGATCAGCTGGTCGGCCTTCCTGGTCTGTTCGGCGATGCTGGTCACCGCGCGCTGCAGATCGTGCCGGCGCCGTTCGGTATAGGCACAGATGACCACCGAGAGCCGCGGGCCGGCCGGGGGGGTCATCACGCGTATTCCGTCGCGCCGGTTGTCCTGCGCCGGCCATGGGGAAGGTCGCCCGGACGTCGCTGGCTGACGATGGTCGATACCGGTTGACCGGGACTGCTGAGCAGCATGCCGTCCCACCTGGCGCGGTTTCGTGACCGGGCGGTAAGGTTTTCCGACCATTCGACGAGGATGGTCCGCAGGACGCGCATACCATCCMGGCCCGCATTCAGGTTGCTCGCGCCGTGAAGGCGCTTGTGCTCAAAGCTGCCGACCTCGGTGACCCGCAGGCAGGCCTTGGTCGCACGGAGGGTGATCAAGGTTTCGATCTCGAAGCCGTCGCCATGCCGCCGAATGCCGTCGGTTTCTCCCGGCATCAGCCCGAGCATCGGCAGACAATCTCGCCGGAATGCGTTGTAGCCGTAGCACAGGTCGGTGAACCGGCGGTGGAAGAGCAGGTTGACCAGATGACAGAAGAAGAGATTTCCAAGAGTACGCAGCAGGGTAATGTCGTTGCTGCCGCCACGGTGGGCGAATCGGGTTCCCTTGACGAAGTCGGCGCCCTGGACGAGGGCCGCGACGAAGGAGGGTATCTCGGCCGGGTCGGCCGAGCCGTCGGCGTCGAGCGTGACCACGATGYCCCCCGATGYCACGGCAAAGCCGCAGGCCATGGCGTTGCCCTTGCCGTATCGGGYCTGGCGGACGACGACCACGTCGGGGCGTAGCTCGCGGGCCAGTCGGACGGTGTCATCGGTGGAGTTCCCGTCCACCAGGATTATTTCGGCGTCCACCGGAAGTCGGCCGAATACTTCCCGCAGATTCCGCGCCTCGTTGAGCGCCGGAATCACCACACTTACCGATGGCGAATCACCCGAACCAGACAAGGACGCCCCCCTGGACAGACCTGGATAGTCGGTGGACCACGGTGGAATTTCGTCCTGCCGAGCTTCCGACCACGCGCTCGTCACGCGCCGTGACTCTAGATAATGGATGTTGATAGCTCTGGAAACCCGGGATGCTGGCGTGTCGCCGACGGGGGTCGGGATATTTCCTCATCGCCGGCGGCGGATGGCACGCAACCGGCGGCTCAACCGTTTCCCCGGCCGGTCGGGGCATGGCCAGCGGATGCGTTCACCGGGACACGGTCGCGGCAGCGATACACGTTCAGACGAGGTGTCCAGACGGGGTTCTGGACGCGCGACCACTGAGGTGCGTACGTTCGCCACGACCGKCGGGTCGCTGGGGCTGCTCACCGACTGGCTCACCTTCGCTGGCTACGGAAGAAGGATCGTTCCAGGTCCAATCCAGCAGCAACTATGAACACCCACTGCCATCCGATGGAGCGGAGAACAACCAATATGGCCAAGGCCGGGGACACCGCACGACGAAGGCCCGAGGTGTCTGACTCGACCGGGGGGCGGGACGAGGACCCCGCGGTGCTCTCGTCGGTGGCGGCCACGCCCCGGGACACGACCGTCCCGGCTATTCCGCGACAACGGCAACCAGAGCCGCCGGCAGYCGGGCCGCCGGAGTGGAAGGTCAGGCTGACCGCCAGAATCTTCATCATCGATGCCACGGCAATCACGGTCGCGCTTACCTGTTCCTATCTCCTCCGGTTCGGCATGAATGCGAACCCAACCGTCCACGGGGCGTCATATCTTTCCGTCGCGATAGGTATCGGACTGGGCTGGATCGCCATGCTCGGCGCCGCCGACACCTATCAGACGAAATATCTGGGCATCGGAACCGAGGAATACCGGCGGATCAGCGTCGCGACATTCCGACTGTGGGGCACGACGGCGATCCTCTCCTACGTCCTGCGCGCAGAAGTCGCTCGCGGGTTCTGTCTGGTGGTCCTGCCGCTGGGGCTACTGCTGCTGATTACCGGTCGGATGCTCGCCCGCCGACGGCTGGTGGCGGCTCGGCAGGCCGGCCGTGCCCGCCACCGGGTCGTCGTCGTCGGCGACCGTAGCACGGTGGCCGAACTCGTCAGCGAGCTCCGATATGAACCCGCAGCCGGATTCGAGATCGTCGGCGCATGTCTACCCCGGCAGGACGACTACTCGGCCGATTATTCTCCCTTTCCCGTCCTCGGCGCCCTGCCGGCGCTGCGGTCCACCGTCGCCCGCGCCATGGCCGACACGGTGGTGGTCGCCTCGTCCGTGGCGGTCAACATCGAAGCCGCCAAGCGGATCGCCTGGGACCTCGAGGGGACCGGTGTCGATCTTGTCATCGCGTCGAGCATGGCCGGAATCGCCGGGCCGCGGGTATCCCTGCGGCCGATCGCCGGTCTCCCCCTGCTACACGTGGAGAGCCCGGTCTATACCGGTTGGCGAAAGGTGGCCAAAGACATCTTCGACCGGGTCCTTGCCGCCGTGGCCCTCGTTACCCTGTCCCCGCTGCTGCTTCTCGTCGCGTTGACCATCCAGGTTGACAGCACCGGACCGGCATGGTTTCGCCAGACCCGGGTGGGTAAGGACGGCCGCGAGTTCCAGATCCTCAAGTTCCGGACGATGTACGTGGATGCCGAACGGCGCCGGGCAGCGCTGGAGGAGCGCAACGAGGCCGACGGACCACTTTTCAAAATTCGCGACGACCCCCGCGTCACTCGGGTCGGACGAACGCTACGGCACCTGTCGATCGACGAGCTGCCGCAACTCGTCAACCTCCTCCGCGGCGAGATGTCGCTGGTGGGGCCGCGGCCGCCGCTGCCGGCAGAGGTCGCTCAATATCACGACTCCGTCCACCGTCGATTCAAGGTCAAGCCCGGCCTGACCGGACTGTGGCAGGTGAATGGGCGTTCAGAACTGCCCTGGCGGGACGGGGTGCGACTCGACCTCTACTACGTAGAGAATTGGTCGATCATGCTCGACCTCGCCATCATCGCCCGGACTGTTAGCGCCGTGCTGCGGCGGTCCGGCGCATTCTAGGCTGGCGGAAGGGGCGGATAGCCGGCCCGCCAGTCGGCCCGCCGGGTCCATACGACGCGCCAGCCGCCGCTCCCGGTGCCGGCCGGCCGGCCGATTACCGTGGCGAGGGCCGCCCGCAGCGCCACCCCGAGGACCARCATCGCCAGACACACCGTCCGGCGCCACCCGGTCCAATGGGTCCGCGCCAATGTCACCTTGCCCGTCATCACCAGCACGTGCTTGTCCGCCCATCCGGCGGAGGACGCACCGCCATGGTGAACCACGACCGCGGCGGGTGTGATCACGGGATCCAGGCCGGCCCGGCGGGCCCGGATCGACAGGTCGACGTCCTCGCCGTACATGAAGAAACGGGAGTCGAAGCCACCKAGCTGCTCGAACAGCGCGCGTGGGATGAGCAGCAGGCAGCCCGTCACCACCCCCACGGTCCGAACCGTGTCGCGAGGCCACGGTCCCATCGATTCGGGATCGAACAGGGCCGAACGCCGGAAGGCGGTGGACAGTCCGAGGCCGAAGCACACATGGCTCCAGACGGTCGGAACAGCCCAGCACGACCTGGGGTCGACGGTGTGGTCTGGACCGAGGGTGCGACCGCCGTAGATGCCGTGCCTAGGGTTGGCCCGCGCAAAGTCCAGCAGGTTCGCGACCGCGCCGGGGAGCACCACCGTGTCGGGGTTGAGGAGGAGCAGGTACTCCCCCTTCGCCTGGGAAGCCGCGAGGTTGACCGCCCGACCGAAGCCGAGGTTCGTCCTCTGCTCGATCAGKTTCACGCTGGGAAACCGATCACGGATGATCGAGACGGAGTCGTCCGTGGAGGCGTTATCCAGGACGATCATCTCGGTCGCGAGGCCGTCGGACGTGGCCGCACAGGACTCCAGGCATGCCGCCGTCATCGCGCCGGTGTTGTACGAGACGATCAGGATCGAGACGTCGACGCCCATTTCCCTCTCCAGACCCAGGTAATCTGTGACCCAGGTAATCTGTGTCGGCAGTGGTGGTCCGGCCATCGGCCGTAACGCGAATCGTGCCGGCTGGCCCCGGCCGCCAGTTCCTGYCTCACCCTAGACGACGGGTTGTCGTTCGGTTGGTTATCCGACCGCAGGCCGGCGGGCGTTTCTGGCGTATTCCGGATCCTCGCAACGTGGGCCAGTATTCCCACCCGGTCTCCTGGTCTGCTCCTCGGGGTCAGCAGCTTCGCTGCCAGATCAGCGCCTTGGCGAGGGCGCCCCACTCGTAGGCGATCGCATAAGGCCATTCCCGGAGGCGACGCGGACCGACCACAGTGACCCGCAGATCACCGTGGAAGCAGCGGCTGATGCGGATGCGGGCGCGGGTGTCCTGCGCGCGGCCGGTGACGAAGAGGATCCTGGTCCAGCCATGTCGGGCGGCGAGCTCAGCGGCTGCCCGCGCCTCGCCCCGCGTAGTCACCGGGTGCGGAGAAAAGCAGATCACCTCCGCCTTCGGTGCCTCGTGGGCCGAGCACCCCCGCGTCCCTGGGGTGGACATCACGAGGACGGGAGCGTAACCGGTACGGGCCAACTCGATCGCCTTGCCGGTTCTGTCCCCCGGACCCGCCAACATGACGATGGCGTCCGCCTGGACGGGCACGTCGGCGGCGGKGAATACGAACAGCCGAAGGGTAAGCGCGGTGAAACCTGCCAGGAACACCGCGAACAGCATCACGATGAGCCGGCGTCGCCCCGCTCGTCCCCGCCGGTGGCGCGCAGCCCGGCCCGCCCCCGGCGGGGGACCGGATGACCCCCGCTCACCGGCCGGCGGTGACGACGCAGCGGAAACCACACCGTCATTCAAACATGCCTGTGTCCGACCACGACCGAGGAAACCGTCGGTGCCCGAGGACCCCGGCCGGTCCCGAACGCCCATCTGTCGGTATTTCTCCTGACCACGGATTCTCCGTTTTCCGGGCTGGGCTAGAGCTCTCTCAACAAAGTCGCGAACCGGCGGGCCTGAGCTTCCGTGTTCAGGCGATGCTCGACGTCCAGGCGGGCGGCCGCACCGAGCGCGGCCGCCCGGTCCGGGTCGAGCACCAGATGCACGACCGCTTCAGCGAGCGCATCGGTGTCGTAGGGCGGAACGAGAATCCCGGTACGGCCGTGATCGACGTAGTCCCGGATGCCGGGGGTATCGGTCACCACGACGGGACGACCACTGGCCATCGCCTCCAGCACGACGGTTACGCCGCTCACGTGAAGATTGGGCCGGAGGCAGACGACCACCATCGACGCGGCCCTGTACAGATCGCTCACCTCGGGAAGAGTAAGACGGTTCCGACGCCGGCCGAGCCACGGTGGCACGGCCACGTTTCGGGCTGTCACCAGCTCGAGTCTCAGCTCCGCCAGCCTCAGCTCCGCCAGCCTGCTCCACCCCTGGGACAGGCCGCGGATCAACGTTTCGAAGTCGCGGTGCCGATCATTTCCGACACTCACCACGAGCCCTTTCTTCGGAGGGTTGACAGAGGTCCGGAAAAATGTGGAGTCGACCCCGAACAGGACGTGCGAGAAACGTCCTTCAGGAATGCCCAGCTGCGTTCGGAGCGGCGGAATCTGGGCGGTGGAAAGCGTAAATATCCGGCTGGACCTTCGCAGGGCACAACGGGCGATCTTCAGCGAGCCGGGCCGTCGACCGGCGACATCGGCCAGCCAGATCACRCCGGTCACGACGGGGGGATGGTTTCGCGTTCCCGCCATCAGCGCCGCCGGGACCCCGACCCGCTCGTCCCAGCACAAGACGACGTCCGAGCCACCGACCGTTCGGCGGGAGGCCGCGGTCTCCACCCACTCATAGCCGCCRAAAATACGCGGACCACGAACGAAGAACGCGTCCCGGGATACCCGCAAGCTAACCGGAGAGACTTTCACTGAATAGCGCGCCAACCGATCGAACCCATACGGAAGAGCGTCCGGAACCTCGCCGCGACCGTGACGCTCGCGCCACTTGTTCGCGTCAAGGCCGCCGCTGTAGTGAAGCGCAAGATTACATTCGACCATTAGTCCACCTAAGTTCTGGTAGTTCACGAGAGTTCTCATCGCCAGCGCCGGGCGTCACCACGGGAAGTGTCGTCGGGTCCCCACGCACGCGCCCGGTCCGGTCACGATGGTCTACCGTGTGTGCCGCCCGCCTACCTGAATACGACTGCGTCGCGCGGGCCGGCGCCGGCCTGGGGTGATCAGACCGTGGATTTTGTCATGCAACAGTCAGATCGCGCCGACCGGGTGAGCGGAAAAACCCCCGCCACCCCGGCGCACTATAAGCATGCGCGCGCAAGCGTCGTCATTCCGGCCTATAACGAGGCGGCCGTGATCGGCCGCTGCCTTGACCGGCTCGCCGACGGCGCCGCCCCCGAGGACCTGGAGATCGTCGTGGTCGCCAACGGCTGCTCCGACGAGACCGCCCGTCGGGTCCGCGACCGAGGTGTCCGCTGCGTGGAGACCGCGAAGGCCGGCAAGGCGGCCGCGCTGAACCTTGGCGACGCCGAGGTCACCACCTTCCCGCGATTCTATGTGGACGCCGACCTGGAGGTGTCCGGCGCCGACCTGCTACAGGTGGCCGACGTGCTGCGGACCGGCCCGGCACTGGCCGCATCACCGCACCTGACAATCCGTCTTGCCGGCACGAGCCGTGTAGTACGCGACTACTACCGCATCTGGCTGCGGCTGCCCTATGTGCGCAACGGCCGAATCGGTGGGGTCATCGGAGTGAGCGAGCAGGGCCGGGCCTGTTTCGATCGTTTCCCGGACGCAATCGCGGATGACTTCTTCCTCTATCACCGGTTCGCACCGGATGAGCGATCCACGGTCGACGGCACCTGTTTCGTCGTACATCCGGCCCGGACCGCACGCGACCTCGTTCGACAAAAGAGCCGGGTTTTCGCCGGCAACGCCCAACTGCGCGCCCTCGGGCTGGCGCCCGCGGGCGGTTCCACGAAGGATGGTCGTGGCATCGTCGGCGGGTCCGTGGACTGGCTCAGGGTGGTCCGCGCCGAGCCCCGCCTGCTCGGCGCGGCGCCGGCGTACCTCGCGGTCTCCACCGTGGCGAAGGTGCTCGCCCGCCGGAAGGTGCGTCGCGGGGACCTCGGCACGTGGGAGCGTGACGGCAGCAGCCGCGGAGGCAGCCCGGCACCGTCAACGTCGACGTCGTGTCCCTGACCTTACTTCGGGTCCGGCCACACATCGGGTCCGGCCACACAGGTCATCGGGTCTGGCCACACAGGACCACCGGCCGGCCGTTGTCCGCCCAGACATTCCCGGCACTGAAGAAAGTGCTCCTACCGGCATCGTCGTTGCCCAGCCGGCAGACATTCCAGCGGAAGCCGCGGCCGAAACGGTTGTCCGTCACGCGGAGATTCTTGGCGGCGACCACGAGCGTCGTTCCGCCGGCGTTCAACCAATTGTGGTCGACGACCACGTCACGGTTGCCTCCGTTCGCCCACTCCAGAAAGACGACGGCTGTCTGGGTCTTGTCGTACGGGGAGAGGTCGATGTTGTTGCACACCACACTCAGTTTCCGGACGCCGCGGACCTGGATGCCGTCGGTGTGGGCCCCTTTCGGCGGCCTTCGGTCGTGGACGTAGTTATGGCGGATGATGACGCCGGAAACCGGTTCGAGCGTGGACGAGATGTGGAAGCCGTCGTCGCCACCGGAAAGATTGYTGTACTGGATGACGTGACMGGTGCCACCGCTGATCGCAATCCCACTTGTCGCCACGTGATCGATCAGCACGTGGCTTCCGCGCACGCGGATGCCATCGTGGACGATCGAGTTTCTTATCGTCACGTTGTCGGCGTAGATGTCGATGAGTCCGGAGAACTCCTTGTTCTCCAGTACCTGTCCGGGAGTGGCCAGTTTCCCGGCGGGCATCGGCTGGAACCGGGATCCGGGCGCGGGGCCGGTGTTCGAGGCGTCCGGCTTGCGGTCGCATCCTCGGGCCGCGGCCTGGTCGTCCCCTGGTAGGCCGCGGGTCGCGGCAGCGCCATCCGGTGAAACCCCGGCCGGGACAGTGGCGGGGGCCGGTGCGCCCGCCGTCCGCGCGGGCCCGCCTCTCGAGCGAAGGGCGACCAGCAGCCCACCGCCCGCCACCAGCACCGCAAGCATCGCCACGGATCCAATCAGGACATACCGGCGTCGATTGGTCAACTCAGCGCGAGCCATCGAATCCTTCCAGGGATATCCCACTGAGCCGGAGGCCGCGCCATACCGGCTCTTTTCGCGGGTCCGCAGACCCGAGCGAGGACCGCCAGCCGGTCTACGCCTGCACCGCCAGAAGACGGGATTCGGCCGGCGCGGCCGGGCCAAGGACGAAGTCCAGGAAGGCGACGTGCCGAGCGGACCAGCTGTTGTCCGCGACGAAATCCAGCCGGTCAGCCTCCGTGACGGCCGGCCAGATCAGGACCTCGTTCATCGCCGCCACCGGATCGTCCCCCGGGCGCAGCAGCCGGACCCGCCGCCCGATGCCCCGAACCGGGGCGAGGTCCGTGGCGAGGACGGGACGCCCGGCCGCCAGATATTCGTAGATCTTGATGGGGTCCATGGCCTCGGTCAACGGAGTGCTCCGGTGGGTGAGCAGGCACACGTCGGCCGCGGCGATCAGACCGGTCACGGCCGGCCGGGGCAGATGCCCAGGCAACCGCACCGACCGCAGCAACCGCAGCGACCGGACGGAGGCCTCGTCCGGGATGGGGCCGGCCAGAATCACGGTGCCRGCCGACGCCAGGCGGCGAATCATGTCCAGATCGAGGCGAGTGTCGACGGTGCCCGCATACACGCACCACGGCCGCGGGAGGCGCCGGAGCCAGTCCGGCGGGGACGGCGGGCGCAGCCACTCGGCCGGATCGACACCGTTGTGCACGACCAGCCCGGCACCGGTGGGATGGAGGCGTTCCAGCAGCGGCCTGGACACCGCGATGACCGGCAGCCGCCGGCGCCGGATCTCCTCGTAGGCATGCCGGAAGGCCGGATGCCACCGCCGTAGYGGTGGGTAGGTCGCCCAGTCGTCCCGGGCGTAGTACATGACCGAGCCGGCCCAGGACATGTCGGCAAAGCCCGCCAGCGGCGGATACATGGTGATCACGACGGGTCGTTTACAGCCGGCTCGGGCCGCGGCCCGGCCGAGCCTCCTGTCATACCGCCGATAGGCCGCCCGCAGCGACGGCAGCGTCACCGGGTCCTTGCGGCGCCACCGCTGCGGCGACACCAGATGCCCCTCAACGCCACCGGACGGTGGCAGGACGGTGCTCCGGCCGCCCCGCAGCACCGTACCGAGATGGCTCCGGAACGGCTCGGCCACCACCACGCGCCGGACCCGGGGCGATCGCAGCAGGGTTAGCAGGAGACGATCGGGAGGACGCATGTACGCCCTGATCGCCATGTCCTGGAGCGTCTCGATCGGCAGGGCCAGCACCACGTCCCGCTGATCCGCCGTGGGGGCGTCTTTCATAAGAGTGAACTCCTTCACCGTTGAGCCATCGGGTTCACCCGTGAGCCGTCGGGCCCAGCGCGCCGTCTCTGCGCGACGACGCCGAAGCAGGCTGCCCCGAGCCGGCGCTCGCGCGCCGGACGCACTGCAGTAGGTCCGCCAACGCGGGTGGACGTTGCCTCCACGTGATCACGACGTAGGTCGCGGCACCAGCCAGCACGCTCGCCAACAGGCACACCGGGCGGGCGAGCCGGAACCCGTGGGTGAGCCACTGGACGGCGGCCATCACGGCGACGGTCCCCGCGGTCGCCACGACGTGCGGCCAGACCGCGGTGACCAGCTCGCGCGGCTTCGCGTCCACCAGGCTGAAGGGAATCGCGAAGCCGGGCGGCAGCAGGAGGACGATCACGATGGCGTACGCCGCCGCGACCCCGTTGATTCCCCACGGCAGGCCGGCGAAGTAGCTGCCGAGCATCAGCAGGCCGGAGAAGATTCCCCAGCGCAGCAGCAGGTCGGTTCTTCCCTTCACGTTGTAGAGGACTCCGACGCTGAAACTCACCGACTGGATGCCGCCGATCGGGGCGAGCAGCCAGATGAGCGGCACCAGCCGTTCCCAGCGCGCGCCGAGCACGACCAGGACGACGTCGCGCGCGACGACAGTGAGTCCAGCCATGACCGGAAAACAGACCAGAGCGGCGACCGCGCATGACCGGAAATAGACCCGGCGGATCGCGGAGTGATCGTTCTGGAGCCGGGAAAGACCGGCGAACATGACTTCCTGAAACGCCGTGGAAACAGTGCTCACCGGATACATGAGCACCCGCTGCGCCAGGCCATAGTAGCCCAACTGCTGGGCTCCGAGGAAATGCCCGACAATCACCTTGTCGCCGTGCAGCAGAAAGAAGTTGAAGACGCTGAACCCGCTCAGGTTRGCGCTGAAACGCAGCACGGACCTGACCTCGGCGGGGCTGAACGAGGCCCTGGGACGCCACGGCGACTGCAGCCACGCGACGAGGGTGGTGACCCCGAATCCGACCAGATAGCCGATGACCAGTGACCACACCTGGTAGCCCAGCAGAGCGAGCACGATCGAGCAGGCCGCGTTGGCCGCCGTCCCGRTGATGTTCGCCGCGGCGACGGCACCGAACTTCATCTCCCGGCGGAGCAGCCACTGTTGCAGGTCACCGAGGCTGGCGAGCAGCAGGCCGAGGCCCAGGACCTGGAGCACGGGCGTCAGCGCCGAGTCGCCGTACAGGCTGGCCAGGCCGGGCGCCAGCAACGCCAGCAGGCCCGAGATGACCAGACCAAGCCCGATATTGAGGAAAAAGACGCTGCTGAGCAGCCGCTCGCTGATCTTGTCTCGTTGGACGACCGCCATGCCGGTCCCGAAACCCCGCAGAATTTCGAGGAACATCACGATGACCAGCGCCATCGTCATGAGACCGAACGCCCGCGGTTCGAGCAGGTGCGCCAGGACGACCTGGACCAGCAGGCGGGTGACCTGCACGACAACCTGGTTCACCGACATCCACCGGGCGCCGCTGGCCATCGAACCGCGCGGCGCCCGACGGGGCGGCGACGGTTCCGCCACGGTCTCCCTCGCCCCCGACGGGGCGGCCGACCGGGTCACGGCCGGCTGGGTCACGGCCGGCTGGGTCACGGCCGGCTGGGTCACCGCTGCCCCCCGGGGGCCAGGACCGCCGGTGCGGCGGTCATCCGCCAGAGTGCTCCGGCGCAGCCGATGAGCAGGAACAGCAGGCCGGCGAGCAACGCGAAGCTCAGGGCGTCGAAGGTGAGGAAACTGGCGACCCCGGCGAGGATCGAGGCCGTCAACGCCTGGCCGAGCTCCCGGTCACGCTGTTCCCGGGCCCACCGCCGCGCCCCACGGGCCACCGAGAGACCGACGGCGACCCAGACCAGCAGCACGGTTGTCCCGACGACTCCGGTCTCCAGCACCGAGCCGAGTAGCTGATTGTCAAGGTAGAAGTACTGGTGGGGGGTGAACGTGCCCAGCCCACGGCCGAGGAGCGGCCTTTGCGTGAACAACTTCCAGACCGGGGCATAGTCCTCGGTGCGGCCGGTCACGCTGGGGTCCGCGTCGGCCCGCAGGAACAGCGAGACGGTCGCCTCGATCAGACCGGGAAACACCGTGTGCAGGACGAGGACGGACCCGGCCAGCGCCAGCAGGCCGTTGAGGCGGYGGCGAACCGGCCAGATCGCCGTCAGGGTCAGGATCGCCACGGCGAGGCTCACGGCGGTGCTTCGCGAGACGCTCATCGGCAGGACGGCCCCGATGACGGCGACCTGGGCCCAGGCACCGACCCGCGCCCACCCGCGGGCGGCAATGGCGTAGTGCAGGGCCAACGGCAACACCACGGCCAGGACAACCCCKAACTCGATCGGATGCACGGCCGTCGCGGCGACCCGCTCGAAGCCGGACCGGACGTCAATGCGATCGACGTCCGGACTGRGCGACAGTCCCGGGGGGACCAGGACGGCGCTGTAGTTACGACCGGTCAGAAACTCGATCCCGCCGATGGCGGCCATGAAGGTGGCGCCCAGCACCACCCGGCGCAGCAGGCTGTCCAGCCGGGTCCGGCACCGGATCGCATCGGCGGCCAACAGCGTCACCCCGGCCTGTGCCACCACCGTCACGAGACTGCGATGAGCGGAGCTGACCTCTGTCGCCTCCACCACGCGGGTGAACATCATCRCGAAACTGAGCGTGAGAACCCATACGAGYACCAGCGTCGCGGCCCGCACCGGCTGGAACACCGGGTCGAAGCGGGCACGTCGTGCGGCCTGGTGAACCAGCCAGCCGGCAAGACAGCAGAGGCCGACGGGCACGGTCAGCTTCCCCAGCGGGGGGAGCCGGTAGGTCGCCGGCACGGCAAAGAGAACGAAGACCATCGATGTCAGCAGCGTCACCGCGTCCCGCCGACTCGCCAGCAGGGGTACCGCCACGGCCGGGACGGCCAGCACCACGGCCGGCCCGACCGGCCCGAGCACCATCGCCGCCGCTACGGTGGCGGATCCGAACGCGACCGCGGCGAGCACCGGCCCGGCGACGCCGGGTGCCTGGCCGGTACCGAACGGCCCGACCCCCGGCGCCGCCCGGCCGACGAGAGAGCCGGCGGTCATCCGGCCACCAGCCCGCTGATCACCGGTTCGCCTCTCACCGATTCGCCTCGAACCGCCAGGCGACCCGTCGAGTGCCCGCCATGGAATCTTCGGGCAGTGCGTGCCGTCCGCGCCGACCCCGGCCGCGGCTGGCGCCTGCCCGGGCGGCACCGTAATGCTCCGCCCGTGACCGTGACCGGGCCCGGCGCCCGACCTCGGCGTCGACGGCAAGCGCCAGCCCCAGCGCCGCCGCTACGCCGAGGAACGCGACGGTGCCAAGCAGCTTGAGGCTGCGGGCGGGCCGCACGCTCATCAGCGGCGGCTCGGACAGCGGCGCTATCCGGTAACGCTGGTCCGGCGGCACAGCAGACTGCAGGCCGTTCGACTTCGCGGTGATCACACGTACCACCTGATCCAGGGTGCGAGTGGCCTCGGTGGGATCGGCGGCCGTGGCCGTTATGTCGAGGAATACCGTCTCCGGTTGCACCGAGATCTCGTAGTCACCATGGAATCCAGCCGAACGGATCTCCTCCCGTACCTGGCGAGAGTCCATGATCTTCGACTCCGTGAGAGCCAGCGACTTGAGCGAATCGCCGAAGTAGGAAAGCGGGTTGACGGGCTGCAGGATAAACCCGGAACCGGAGGAGGATGCGGCGAGCTTCTGYTCCACCGACGGGCCGACCACGAGGACCATGGCCTTCGTCTGGTAGACGGGCTTGGCGACAGACATCGTGATCCCGATTGCGGCCGCCGTGGCGAGCAGGATCGGAAGCATGACATACCATCGGCGGAACGCCGTTCTGGAGACCGTCACGATGTCCATGTCGGACTCCCCCGGTAAGCCGACGACGCCGACGGCGAGGCCTGGTCCGCACCATGACCGGAAGGTTCTGTCATTCGGGGCTCCAAGGATTCATGCACCTGAACCGATCCCATCATCAGCCTGGACCGATTCAATGTAGTCGCCCTGCGCCGCGCCGATATGCAGGCCGACCCGCGTGTCGCCGCGCTACCTGGACCGCTGGGAGGGGAACTTCGCGGCGATTCGTGTCCCGATTCGGGTCCCGATTCGGGTCCCGAATGCCGCGCGTACCTCGCCACCCATGTGCCGAGCATGGGGCAATGCCCACTGCCGCCCCAGAACCGCCAGGCAGCGAGCCCGCTCGGCCCGGTCGAGCCGGTCGTGGGACAGGATCACGTGAACCATCCTGATGGTCTTCTCCACCATCGGCAGCGACGGCGCCCGCCGGTGCGGGTCAAACCACAGAGCGCGTTCCGCGGCATCTGGGTTGGCATTCATAGAAGTATTCTCGTGGAAACGCCTGAGAAACAGGCGTTCGGGCACCTCGACAAACTGRCCGCCCAGGGCGAGCTGCGCCAGGAGAACCACGTCTGAACCGACGTACTTTCCGATGAGATCCGTCTTCAGGAGCGCTTCTGCCCGTATGACGCCGAATACCGGATGGTATTCCGTACGGGTCGACAGGAAGTGTCGCAGACGCTCGTGCGGCGTCGGCTCACACAGGTTCATCCCATCCTCGAAGCCACCGGTCACCGTATCGTTCAGGTCGATGAGCGCCGTTTTGGGGTAGGCCAGGACGGCGGCGGACGACGCGGCAGTCAGGGCCTCGACGCACCGGCTGACGAACGCGGGGGCGCAGAGGTCGTCATGGGCGGCCCACTTGAAGTAGGTTCCCGCGGCGAGGTGGACGATCCGGTTGTAGTTCCAGGCCGCGCCGCGGTTCACCGGACTCCGGTGGTACTCGATCCGCGGATCCCGGCGGACGAATTCCCGGCAGATCTGCTCGGTTCGGTCGGTGCTGCCGTTGTCGGCGACGACGATCTGAAGATTCGGGTAGTCCTGCACGACGATCGACTCCAGCGCCCGAGCCAGGAAGTTCTCCCCGTTGAAGACGGGTAGTCCCACCGTCACGAGCGGCCGGGCGTCCGGGTGGGGTGACGGGACACCGGGCCCCACAACACCACGGTCCACAACATCACACCCCACAACATCACGCCCCACGACACCACGCCCCGCCTGGCGATCAGGTCCCTTGGGTCGGGCCTCGTCCTGGGTGCCGCTGTCGATAGGTATGGCCATTCTCCATCGTCCCTCCGTCCGACCGGAGCCGAACCTCTGCTGACGAGATTGTCAGCTGCTAAGTGGCACGACCTCCGCGGGCACACCCAGTTCCGCCAACCGGCCGCGCACCTCGTCCAGATACAGCGGATTCGGAAGAAAAACGCGCCCCACCCGCTCCACCGACAGGTCCTCGGGTGCCAACACCGGATGCCCGGTGCCGGGCACGAACAGGCCCCTCTTCCGCGGGTTGAGGTCGACGACTCCCCGCACGGCGGAACCGACGTCCAACACGTTGAGGAATGCCACCCCCTTGGACCCCGCGCCCCAGACCAGCGCACGCGGCGCGTCCCAGGCGGAATCGGCGTCCGTCGCCAGGTCGGCGAGATGCGCGGACCAGCGCCCGACAACCTCCCGGTAGACGTCACCGAACTTTCTGGCCTGGACCACGAAGCGGTCCGTCGCCACCACGTCCTCGCCGGCGGCCGGTCCGATCCGACCGGACGGACGGGTCGTCGGCGCCGTCTTGGCCTCGATCCAGAGGAACTGGTCACCGTAGGATGTTCCGGCGTCGGTGATGGTGAACCCGGCCGCGCTCACCACCCGCCGAAGTCCAGCCGGCGAGAAGTACGACACGTGCGGGTAGATGAAGTCCCACACCCCCGCCTCGCCGAGGACGAAGCCGCCGTTGGGCACCTCGAGATACAGCGACGCGTCCCGGCCGCCCAGCGCATTGCGGATATCGGTCAGAAAGCCCAGTGGATCGGACACGTGCTCGAGGACGTGCCGGCAGACGACAAGATCCGCCGGGAGATGGGAATAGCGCGAACCGTACAGGTCGACCACAAAGGTCACCGCGGCGTCGTCGGCACGTTCGGGGCCGATGTAGGTCGGGTCGTACCCGGTTCCGGCACACAGTCCCCGGGCACACAACAGGCGCAGGAAGTCCCCCTTGCCCGACCCGATCTCGACAACCTCCCGCCCCACCAGGTTATGCCGGACGATCAGACGGTCCGCCAACGCCTCGGCGTACGCCCGGAAGGCGGGCGAGAAGTGCAGCGAGTTGTCATACTCGCCGCCGTACTCGACGAGGYCGGCCTCGAACGCGACATTGACCACGGTGCCGCACTCGGCACACAGCGACAGCTCCAGAGCACGGCGCTGCGCGGTCATGGCGGCTTCCCGCGACGGCCACAGCACGCCGGTCATCACCGGCGAACGCTCAACACGTACCAGGTCTTCGAGCGCGGTGCCCTGGCATGCCGGACAGACATTGGTCACCGGACAGACGTTGCTCACCAGACAGACATTGCTCACTCAGACGGCCCTCAGCTCGGTGTCGACGCCCAGCCGGGTCAACTCCCCCGCGATCTCGTCACGATAGATCGGATTCATGATGATCAGAAGATCCGGCCTATCTTCCCGCAGCCACTCGGACGGGACGATACGGTGGCCGCTGCCCGCCATGAACATGCCGTGTTTGTGCGGGTTGATGTCGACGGCRTAGCGGACCAGGTCGGCGGCCGGGCCGAGGGTCGCCAGAAACGACACACCTTTGGAGCCCGAACCCCAGATCGCCGCCTTTTCGCCGCGCTGGTGCCCGCGCCACAGCATCTCGCTCCACCGGTTCAGCGTCGTGGCCACCTCACGCTGGAAGTGCCGTACCCCGACGCGCAGGGTGGCCAGGTCGTCCTCGATCGGCAGCGGGTCACCGGCCGCCGGAACGGTGGACGGCCGCGCCTCGATCAGCAGGTACTGATCGTCATAGTCGAGGGAGACGTCGAGCACCTCGAACCCGGTAGCTCGGAACAACCTCGCCAGCGAACCGGCGCTGAAATAGGAGCAGTGCTCGTAGTACACATCCCAGAACGCCGCCTCCTGCAGCACCCGCAGGACGTCCGGCAGCTCAAAGAGGACCGGGATATCGGTCCGGTCACCGAGCGCGGCCCGGATCATCCGCATGAAGTCGCCGACCGGCGCGATGTGCTCCAGGGTGTGCCGGCACACGACGGCATCGGCGGTCAGGTGCGCATACCGCTCGGAGTAGAGGTCCGTGATCCAGGTCAGCCGGCCGGCAACCGGGCTGGTGATGCGCTCGGGCCGGACACCCGGGTCGATCMCGATGCCGGCGCCGGCACCCTGCTCCACCAGGTGGACGAGAAACTCACCCTTGCCGCACCCGATCTCCAGGACCGTCTTCCCGTACAGATCGTACTTGTCGGTCCAGCGCTTGGCGAGGTCCCGCGCGAACTCCTGAAATCGGGTGGAGAATGCCTGCGTCTCCTCGTACCGGGCGGAGTACTGATTCTTGGTCGGATCGAAGGCCGTGTTCATGATGAAGCCGCAGCGCTCGCAGAAGGCGATCCGCAGATCACCCTTCGGGAACGCCCGGGCCTCGTCCTCGTCGGCCAGCAGCAGACAACTGTGCGACGGGACGTCGTCCTTTGTATAGACGGAGGTGAGACGGGAACCGCCGCAGGCGGGGCAGGCGGTGGACTGGTCAGTCATGGAACGACCCTCGGTGTCGGAACGGGAAGGATGAACCGGCAGCCCCGCCGCGGGTACGTCGCCGCAGGTATGTCGAGCCGCGGCAGCGGCGGCCGAGCACGCTCATGGCACCCGCATCGGTGCGGCCGACCGCAGGGTGACGTCGAGCAGACCGTCCGCCATGAGTTGCTGGATGCGCTGGATCCGCTGGAAGCGGGAGCCGATCAGCTCCTCCTTGGTCAGCCCGGCGGCGACGTAGGCCAGGTAGAGCTCCTCGACCCCCTTGCGGACGGTCCACACCGGCCGGAATCCCGGTATCTCCTCGGCGATACGGTCGCAGTCCACCCGGTAGTTCCGCTTGTCCGGCCCGGCCGTGTCYGCGAAGACCACCCGGCCGCCCGGCACGACCTCCTCGACGATCGCGGCCACGTCGCRTATCCGATAGTTCTCCGCCGACCGGCCGACATTGTAGGCCTTGAGGTGGATCTTCTCGCGGGGCGCCTCGCACACGGCGAGCATCGCCCGGGCGATGTCCTCGATGTGTACCAGCGGCCGCCACGGCGTCCCGTCGCTCTTGAGGTAAACCTCGCCGGTCGTCACCGCGTAGCCGGTGAGATTGTTCACCACAAGATCACCACGCAGTCGGGGTGAGACGCCGTACGCCGTGGCGTTACGCAGGAAGACCGGGCTGAAATCGTCATCGGCAAGCTCGGCGAGCTCTCGTTCGGCGATCACTTTTGACTCGCCGTAGGGAGTCACCGGATGAAACTCGGCCGACTCGTCGATGGGCGCGTCTCCGTGCGCACCATAGAGGCTGCACGAGGACGAGAAGACGAAACGCGGTACGCCCGCGGCCTTGGCGGCACGCCCAACCAGCAACGTCCCCCGGGCGTTGATGTCATAGGTCACGGCTGGGTTCAGATCACCCAGCGGATCATTGGATATGCCCGCCAGATGGACCACCGCGTCGTAACCCTCCAGCTGGGACGGCCGGACGTYCCGAATATCAAGTTTCAACGCCGGCACGAAGTCCGGATCGGGTCCGAGGGTACACCCGGAGAACAGTCCGCTGTCCAGACCCACCACATCGTGTCCGGCAGCCCGGAAGAGCGGGATGAGACGGGTTCCTATATATCCGTCGTGTCCGGTGACCAGAATACGCATCGAGCTCAGTCCCATACCTTCCAGGGCGCACAGCCACCATCCCWCAGTGACTGCAGGAGTTTGCGGTCGCGTACCGTGTCCATGCACTGCCAGAAGCCGCCATGCCGATACGCCATGAGCTGACCGTCCTTGGCGAGCCTCTCAAGGGGCTCCTTCTCGAACTGGGTGTCGTCGCCGGCAATGTAGTCGAAGACCTGCGGTTCCAGGACGAAGAAGGCACCGTTGATCCAGCCCTCACCGGCCTGTGGTTTCTCCGAGAACTCCACAATCTGGTCCCCGGCCAGCTCGAGGTGACCGAACCGGGCGGGTGGCCGCACGGCGGTCAGCGTGGCGATCCTGCCATGCGAGCGGTGGAAGTCGCGCAACGCGTTGAGATCGATGTCCGCTACGCCGTCCCCCCAGGTCAACATGAACGTCCCCGCGTCACCGAGCCAGGGCGCGAGTCGCCTGATACGACCGCCGGTGGCGGTATTCTGACCGGTGTCGACCAGATTTACCCGCCAATCCTCCGAGGTACCCCCGTGCCGCTCCACAGCGCTCTGCCGAAGCGACACCGTGAGATCGCTGGTCAGCGCCGCGTAGTCCACCAGCCAGCGTTTGATATATTCGCCTTTATACCCCAGGGCGATCGTAAAATCGGTGAACTGGAAGTGAGCGTAGTACTTCATGATGTGCCAGATGATCGGCCGGTTGCCGATCTCGATCATCGGTTTGGGTTTGATGACCGTCTCCTCCGCCAACCGGCTGCCCAGACCGCCGGCAAGAATACCGACCTTCATCGTTCCGCTCGTTCCCGGGAGCCGGTCGCGTGAACCGGCGCTGCCGAGCCRCTCACGCGGGTCAAGCCGCCCTGACGAGGGACCGGGATACTGGGGTGGCCGGCCTGGCGACCACGTAGCCGGTCGTGGACCCCGACGTAGCGGGGCTCCGAATACCGCCAGGACAGTTCGTTCACAATGCGCTCCCGACCCCGGGCGCCAAGGGTCCGGCGTCGGTCCGGGTCCGTCAGCAGTTCGGCGAGGGTCCGGGCGAAGTCCGCCACCGTGTCGGAGGGTACATAGACGGCGGCGTCCTCGGCGCTCACCCGGGTCTCGGTCAGGTCATAGGCCACCACCGGCAGCGCATAGGCCATGTATTCGAGCGTCTTGGACATGGTGGACACCTCGTTCAGCGGGCTCCGCGGGTCCGGCGACAATCCGACCGTGGCGGTGGACAGGTAGTCCCGGATCATCTGGTCGTCRGCCCGCCCGGTGAACTCGACCCAGTCGTCGAGACCGAGCCGGCTCGACTGTTTCCGCAGATCGTCCAGACAGTCACCAAATCCCAGCAGGGCGAAGGCGCAGTCGGTGCGCCCGAGAACGTGGACATAGTGATGTATGGCATCGAGGAGTCGGTCGACACCGTCCTGCGGGCCCATTATTCCCAGATAACAGGCAAGGTGCTGCCGGCCGCGCCGCAATTCGGGCCGCTCCGCGGCGGGCTTCATCAGTTCGGGGTCCGGTCCGTTTCGGACGACGGTCACCCGTTCCGACGGCAGCCGCCCCCTGGTCAGGGCCAGCCGCCGGTAAGATTCGTTGGTCACGATCACGTGGTCAGCGACCCGCTGATTCATCCGTTCAAGCAGCAGYAACGCGCGGAGCAACAGCCCCCCGTCCTTACCGAACCGTGAGCGATAGAGTTCCGGACAGAGATCATGATGGTCGAAGACGAACTTCTTGCCGAATGGCTTGTAGAACAGCGCGAGCGCCCAGTACGTGTCCGGCGGGTTACATGCCTGGATCACGTCGAATCCGTGCCGGCGGGCCACGGCGACGGACAGGACAGCGGTTCGCACCCAGCAGTAGCCGAACTCGAAGACGTAACTGAGCACACCCTGGGTCCGGGGTGCGCCACGATACGTCCAGATGCTGACACCGTCAACGATCTGGTGACGCCRCTGCCCCGGGCCCCGTGGGCATATTACGGCAACCTGGTAGCCCTGGTTGCGAAGCGCCTGGYATTCCTGCCACGTCCGATGGTCGATCAGAATCGGCAGGTTCTGAACTACGATCAGAACCCGTCCTGCGTCGCCGATGTCGGGAGATTCGGTCGAGTCGGTGTCAGGCGCMGACGTGAGAGTATTCGCGCCCGTAGCCAACGAGATAGTCCCGTCGCGTGTCTGTCCCACATTTTTCTCCCGAAGATGAACGACCCCGTTGCCCGCGGACGGTGGACCTATCCTTTCCTTTCCGTCATGGCGAGGCTAGCGGTCGGCCTGGGCGTCACCGGCGATTGAAAAACTTGCGTGTCGCGTCTTGGGACCGGGCTCGGCCGATTCTCGACGCAGGAACGACAGAACTGACCGTTGGGGGCGGCTTATTCCAGCCATGCTGTTTGACGGCGGCAGCCATGGCCGCCATGGATGCCGTGTTCGCGTCTTTAACGCCCGGGRCACTCTCGCGCTTTTTGACGCAAAGCCGCTCCTGGCGGCGGACCACCCGGTGACTTGTCGTGCGTTCCTCGGCTTTCTGGTCAGCTTACCGAATCAGACGATCATCGGATCAGACGGTCCCGGATCAGACGGTTGACGATGCGCGGCCGGCGAGCAGTCCCAGCGACCCGGCCGCCTCCGTCAGGCCGGCTCGGGCGTCGGGGTGGGCGACGTGGTCGATGAGTCGGGCGGTCTGTTCGTGCTGGCCGCGCCCCCACACGGCCGCGGTCCCGTTCTCGGACACGACGTAGCTGTGCTGGAAACTGGTGACCGGGCTGGTGAGCCGCGGCAGCACACAGGAATCCCCCGACCGGGCATGCCGGCTCGGCAGGGCGATGATCGCCTTGCCGTCGGCCGCGTGCAGCGCGCCGACGACGAAGTCGGACTGCCCACCGAAGCCGGAGTAGATGCGGTTGCGGATCCAGGACGCGTTCGCCTGCGCATACAGATCCACCTGCAGCGCGGTGTTGATCGAGGTCATCCGCGGCTGCCGGGCGATGACCCCCGGGTCGTTCACGATTTCGGTGCGCACCAGCAGCAGCCGCGGATTGCGGTGCGCCCACGAGTAGAGCTCGGCCGACCCGAACAGGAACGAGGTCCGCAGCGGTGTCCCGGCGGCCAGCGCGCCGGAGGCTTCGAGCGCGAGCATGCCATCGGAGAAGGTCTCGGTCCACACGCGCAGATCCCGCCGGTCGACGAGGGCCGACAGCGTGGCGTTCGGGACACCGCCGATGCCGAGCTGCAGGGTCGCCCCGTCCTCGACGAGCGCGGCGACCCGCTCGCCGATCTGCCCGCGGACGTCGTCGACGGGCGTGACCGCGGGGCTGGCGAGCGGCTGCTCCACCTCCACGGCGAGGTCGACGTCATCGATGCTCAGTTCACCGTCGCCGAAGGTGTAGGGCATCGCCGGGTTGAGCTGGGCGACCACCAGTCCCCCGTGCGMGCGGGCCGCCTCGACCGCGGCCGGCAGGATGTTGACTTCGGTGYCGAGCGAGACCTTCCCCCCGTCGGGCACGCTGGCGTGCAACACGACGACGTCGGGCCGGTGGGTGGTCGCGAGCAGGCGAGGCACGAGGCTGAGCCGGTTGGGCAGGTAGTCGAGGCCGGGCACGTTGCGCATCGCCGGGCCGACGAACGCGGTCTCCGGCGTCACGCCGCCGCGTTCCGGCACGCCACCCTGAGCGTTGATCATAAAGAGGCGGTATTCACTCACCACCGCGTCGATCACACGCAACGCGACGAGCGGGGTGGCGAAGTTCCCCGCCGCCACGACCCGCGGCGTGGCCGACCGCCATCGGCCAGGACCGGCTACCCCCGTACCGGCTCCGGCTCCACGAGGACCGGCTCCACCGCCCACACCGGAACCCGCGGCGAGATGGGTCTCGATGCGGCGACCGAACTCCGCCTCGCTGACGATATCCATACCCGCATGGTGGCGTACCGGTGCGCGGCCAGCGAAGAATGGTCATCGCCTCAT
Organism: Frankia sp. CgMI4; assembly: GCF_001756285.1. Lineage (NCBI taxonomy): Bacteria > Bacillati > Actinomycetota > Actinomycetes > Frankiales > Frankiaceae > Frankia > Frankia sp. CgMI4. Next base: position 34,558 of record NZ_MAQZ01000003.1, on the reverse strand, counting down.
CCCGCGGATCATGCCGGCCCAGGCCCGGTCGGTTATCGTCTTGAGAACATGGAGTCCGAACGGGACCTCGCCTCCGCGGACGAAGGGACCTCCGATCTGGCCGGCACCGCGCCGTCTCCGGGACCGCCGGGAGAGCTGATCTTTCCCGCGGTCGCTCGGCTCGAGCTCGACGAGCTTCTCGCCCAGCTGGTGGACCGGGCCCAGGACGTTCTGGCCACTCAAAGCCGGCTGCACGGCCTGCTGCGGRCCAACCGGATGGTCACCGCCGACCTCAGTCTCGACGTGGTGCTACGGCGCATCGTCGAGTCCGCGTGCGAGCTGGTTGACGCCCGCTACGGCGCGCTCGGGGTAATCTCCCGCGACGGTCGGCTCGAACAGTTCGTGCACGTCGGGATGGACCCGGGACTCGTCGAGACGATAGGGCGGCTGCCCCGGGGAGACGGCGTGCTGGGCCTGCTCATCGCGGAACCGCGGCCGGTGCGCCTCGACGACATCGCCGACCACCTCCAGGCGGTCGGTTTCCCCCCGGGCCATCCACCGATGCGGGCCTTCCTCGGGGTGCCGATCCGGGTCCGCAACGAGGTCTTCGGCAATCTCTACCTCACTGAGAAACGCGGCGGTCGGGTGTTCACCGCGGAGGACGAGGAGCTGGCGCTCGCGCTGGCCGCGAACGCCGGTGTGGCGATCGACAACGCCCGGCTGTTCGGGGAGGCCCAGCATCGCCAGCAGTGGTCGCAGGCATCCGCCGACATCACCCGGCATCTGCTCGCAGACGGCGACGACCCGCTGGAGCTGATCGTCCAGCGGGCCCGCGACGTCGCCCGCGCGGACACGACGGCGCTGGCCCTCGGGTCGGAGACGGCGACCGAGCTGTCCTTCGACGTCGCCGCCGGGCAGGACGCGGACCTGCTGCGGGGCCGACGGGTACCGATAGAGAGCTCGCTGGCCGGCCGCGCGGTATGCGACCATGCGCCGCTGGTCGTCGCCGACGTCCGTGAACTGGCCGAATCCGAGGTCCACGACCTCGACATCGGGCCAACGATGATCGTTCCGCTGATCACGTCACATGTCACGTCCGGGGCGCTGATCCTCGCCCGGCGCCGGGGCGGTGACCTGTTCACAGACGCGGACCTGGAGCTGGCGGCCGCGTTCGCCGCGCACGTCGCGCTCGCGCTGGAACTCGCCCGCTCCCGGGCCGCACGCGGCCGGCTGTCCCTGCTGGAGGACCGCGACCGGATCGCCCGCGACCTGCACGACCACGTGATGCAACGCCTGTTCGCGGTGGCGATGGGCCTGCAGGGCCTCGCGGCCAGCGAGGAGCGGCCCACCCGGGCGGAACGGATGAACACCTACGTGGAGGATCTCGACGAGACGGTACGGGAGATCCRCCACACCATCTTCGAGCTGCGGGGCCGGGCGGCACCGGCGACGGGCAGCGGCCTGCGGGCGCAGATCCTGGGCGTCATCGACGACATGACCGGCGCGTTCGGCTTCACCCCGCGGGTCCGGCTGGACGGACCGGTGGACACGATGATCGGCTCTACCGTCGGCGACCATCTGATCGCGGTCGTGCGCGAGGCGCTGTCCAACGCCGCCCGGCATGCCAAGGCGAGCAGTGTCGAGGTGACCGTGACCGCCGCGAGCGGCGCCGTCACCGTCGACGTGGTGGACGACGGGGTCGGCATCGGCCCTACCACCCGCCGCAGCGGGCTGGCGAACATGCGGGCCCGGGCGCGGGATCTCGGCGGGACCTTCGAACTCGGCCCGGGCCCCGACGGCGGCACCCAGCTGCGCTGGTCGGTGCCGACTAGCTGACCCGTCCGCGGATCCCGCCGGCCGACGGATCCGCGACCAGCTGGCCGCCCAGATACGTCCGCACCCGCCCGCGGCCCTGTTCGAGCCGAATCCGCCCTCGTGCCTCGGCCGTCATCCACTCGCCTCCCGTTCTCGCGTTCGGACCAGTCCCTCCCAGGGACCGGTTCCTCCTGGACCAACCGGCGCGGCGCCCCACGCCTTCCCGTTGCCGGGACGGTGAATCCCGGCAATACCGGAAGGCGGAGGATGCCCAACATTAAGCGCGCCGATGAACGGGCCATACGCCACCTGTGGGTGCCCGGCCCGGCCGGTGCCCGGGCCGGGCACCGTGTCACCCCCCCCCGTGTCACCCCCCCGTGTCACCGGGGACCACGCGGGCACGTGACAACCAGGAAGAACTCATCCGAGGAGAACTCGTCGGACGGAGGCCGAGATGACCACCACAAGAACCTGGACCGTGCAGATCTCCCTGACGGAGCAGCACGGCCGTACCCAGGCGGATGCGGCCCTGCACGGCAGCGCCCGCGACGATCTACATGGGACGGGGCAGGCCCRGCTGCACCCCGGGGAGTCCGACGTTCCCGAGATCGGGGACGAGGTGGCCGCCGCGCGCGCGTTGTCGGAGCTGGCACACCGCCTGTTCGACGCGGCCGCCGAAAACATCCAGGCGGCGATGGCGGGACCCGACCGGACTATGTGATCGTCGTCCGCCGCCGGTGAAGCCGGTGAAGCCGCCGCCGCTCACCCGGATATGGCCAAACTCGGCTGAACCCCTCATCAGGGAGCATGAAACCATTCGTGTTACTTTCCGTGCCATGCCGGACCCTGCTCGCCGGACCGCTCGAGGAGAGGCGGGAAGTGACCGCACCGCACCCGCAGAACGACGCCGCCGACCACGCGCGGGTGCTTCCACCCCGGCTCGACCCGCGGGGATCGGGGTCCGGCCGGTCGGGATCCGGGTCGGCACGCGGCGGACGGTCGGCTAGGCGTCGCGGGTTGCGGGTCTTCCTGGCCTGCGTGTCCTGCCTCGTGTTCGTGGCCACGGTGGGGGGCTGGGCCGCGTACTTCTATGTCGACGGCAAGGTCAACCGGGTCGACCTCGGCCTCGGTTCGGGCGGCGACTCCGGCGGGGTGGGGACCGCGAACTACCTGCTGGTCGGGACCGACAGCCGCGCCGGTACCAACGGTAAGTACGGAGACGCGCCGGGCCAGCGCTCCGACACGACGATCCTCGCGCACCTGACGAAGGATGGGACCACCACCATGGTCTCCTTCCCCCGCGACATGTATGTGCTGATCCCCGAGTACACCGACGGGGCCGGCAAACGYCACAAGGCCTGGCACGACAAGTTCAACGCCGCGATCTCCGTAGGCGGCCCGTCGCTGTTGGTGCAGACGGTGCAGAGCCTGACCGGCCTGCAGGTCGACCACTACATCTCGATGGACCTGGAGGGTTTCAAGGAGATCACCGATGCCATCGGCGGTGTCCAGGTCTGCATCAAGCCGTCGGACGCGAAACCGAGCCGCTACCAGGACGACCGCGGGCGGTGGCGGATGAGCACGAACACCAACGACCCGATGAGCGGATTCGTCGGTGGGCCCGGGACGATCCAGCTCGGCGGCGACCAGGCCCTGGCCTTCGTTCGCCAACGCCACGGCCTGCCGGACGGCGACTTCGACCGCATCCGCCGGCAGCAGCAGTTCATCGGCTCGATGTTCCACAAGATCATGGCAGACGACACCCTGACGAACCCGATCAAGGCCCAGAAGCTGGTATCGGCGGCAGCGAGCGCGCTCACCCTCGACAACCACACCAGCATCGCCGACCTGCGCAGCCTCGGCACCCGAGTCCGCGGGCTGGCCACCGGGGGCCTCCAGATGCAGACCGTGCCCGTCCACGCGCCGACCCGTGCCGAGGGGGCGATCGACGACAACGGCAACATCCGCCTGCACGGAGTCCCGGCCTCCGTGCAGCTCTACCGGCCGGACGACCTGCAGCGCATCGTCGCGCCGATGGGTGGCAAGGCCGAGGGCGCGAGTTCTACCACCGACGCCGGGAGCGGGGGGACCGGTCCGGCGCTCGCTCCCGGCGCCGCCGCCGCGCCCTCCCAGGTCCGGGTCGCCGTCTACAACGGCTCGTCGCGGGCCGGACTCGCCTCCAAGGTCACCGAGCAGCTGACTGCCAAGGGCTTCCACGCCCGCAACGCCGGCAACGCCTCGGTCCTCACCCACGAGACCTCCCGGGTGCTCTACGCCCCCGGGCAGGAGGCCGAGGCGAACACCGTCGCCGCGGCGGTGCCCGGCTCGGTCCTGCTCGCCGATGCGAGCATCACCGGTGTCCAGCTCGTCCTGGGCTCCGGCTTCACCGCGGTGGTGACGCCGAGTGTGACGGCCGGTGGGACCGCGCCTGCGCCCGCACCGGCGGCGGCCGGACCCGCCGCCGGACCGGCGCCGCCGGGAGCGCCCTCGCCGGGCCCGCCCACCTGCACCTACTGATCCTCCTGGTCCCACCGGCCCGGTCCCAATCCGCGCCAACCGGTGGGCAGCGCGGAGCTGGCGGCCCACGGGAGCGCTGTCCGCCCGCGCGGCTTGCACTACTCTTCCGGGGTGTGCACGTCTTCCGGGGTGTGCACGGATGGCCGCCTCCCCTGGTCGCCGGTCGGGGGACGGCCGGCTCGTTCCCCCAGCTCCACCCCGCACAGCCAAGGCCGCGCCTCCGGCCGATGTCCCTCCCGGAGAGGAACTCACGTGCAGATCACGGATTCAGTCGCCGTGGTGACCGGCGGGGCTTCCGGCCTCGGCCTTGCCACCGCCACCCGGCTCATCGACGCTGGTGCCAGCGTGGTCCTCCTCGACCTCCCGTCCTCGAACGGCGCGGCGGTCGCGGAGAAGTTCGGCAGTTCGGTGCGATTCAGCCCCGGCGACGTCACCTCCGAGCAGGACGTGACGGCAGCCCTGGACGTGGCTGCCGAGCTGGGCCCGCTGCGCATCGCCGTCAACTGCGCCGGCATCAGCAACGCCGCCAAGACGCTGAGCAAGGAAGGGCCGTTCCCACTGGCCATCTTCGAGCGGGTCGTCAAGGTCAACCTGATCGGCTCGTTCAACGTCATCCGACTCGCGGCCGAGCGGATCAGCAGGACCGAGGAGATCGACGGCGAGCGTGGCGTCATCATCAACACCGCGTCCGTGGCGGCGTTCGAGGGCCAGATCGGGCAGGCCGCCTACTCGGCGTCCAAGGGCGGCATCGTCGGCATGACGCTGCCGATCGCCCGCGACCTCGCCAGTCTGAAGATCCGCGTGGTGACCATCGCCCCCGGCCTGTTCGACACCCCGCTGCTCGCCTCGCTGCCGGAGCCGGCTCGCGTCTCTCTCGGCCAGCAGGTCCCGCACCCCTCGCGCCTGGGCTCCCCCGACGAGTACGGCCTGCTCGCGACCCAGATCATCGCGAACCCCATGCTCAACGGCGAGACCATCCGCCTCGACGGTGCCATCCGGATGGCACCCCGCTGAACGGGTTCACAGCGCCGCGAGCTGCTCGGCGAGGCGCGCGATCGAGGTCTCGGCGGGCCGGGCCCGCCGCCGGGTCAGCGCGTCCATGCTGGCTGGTGAGGCCCCCTGGAAGCAGGCTCCGGCGGGTTCGGTCCGGACCGCTCGCGGGTAGACAGACACCCATGCGGCCTGGCCAAGGCGAGATCCCCGGGCGGATCTCCCGGGGTGCTGAGGGTGCTGCGGTACTGAGGTGCTGAGGGTGCTGCGCTGGTTCGCCCCGATCGCCCCGATCACCCCGATGCTCATACTCGCCCTGGTGGTCGGACTGCAACTGAGCAACCAGAAATGGAACGTGATCGGACTCGCGATTCTGAGCCCCATGCTCGCGGCCACGTTCGCCGGACCCCGGCTGACCGCAGGCTACGGGGTGGCGGCGGTCCTGGCGGGCATCCTGCTGGGTCTGCACGATGACCTGTTCGGCCGGAGCGGCGGTGGCCCGACGGCCCAGGTGGTCCGGCTGGTCGGGGTCACGGCCGGCGGAGTGATGGCCGTCCTGGTCAGCCGATACAACATCCGACGCGAGACGAAGCTGCAGAACGTCACTCGGGTGGCCGAGGTGGCGCAGCAGACGATCCTCAGTCCCGTCCCGTCGTCGTCCGGCGGGCTGCGGTTCGCCGTCCGCTACGAGAGTGCCACCGTGGAGGCCATGATCGGTGGGGATCTGTACGAGGTCGTCGACAGCCCGTGGGGAACCCGCCTGCTCATTGGTGACGTACGGGGCAAGGGGCTCGACGCCGTGCGGATCGCGAGCCGGGTGCTCAGCTGCTTCCGGCTGATGAGTCGACGCACGGGCGGCCTGCGCGATCTGCTGGCGAACCTCGACGCGGAGGTCGCCGATGCCAGCTGCCTGGACGACTTCGTCACCGCGGTCGTCGGGCAGGTCGACGGCAGCCGTCTGACGCTGGCGAACGCGGGACATCCCGATCCCGTTCTCGTTCGTGCCGGGCAGGCGGATCTGCTCACTGTCTCGTCCAGGCTGCCACCGCTCGGGCTGATCACGGACGGGAGCAACGTGACGGACACCGTGCTGCGGGCGGGGGATCGCCTGCTGTTCTATACCGACGGCATCACCGAGGCACGCGCCCCCACGACCGGCGCCTTCTTCCCCCTGCTGCCCGCGGCCGAGGCCGCGTTCGCCCACACGTCACTCGACGAGGCGCTGACCGATCTCGCCGACCGGGTCCGGGACTGGACGCGATCGACGCTGAACGACGATGTGGCGCTCCTGGCGGTCGAGGTTCCCGGACCGACCCGGCACGCCGGCCCAACCCGACGATCGGATGATCACTGAGAGCTGTCGGCGACCCCCTTGGCCAGCCGGTCCGCCCGCTCGATCCGTTCGTCGATCTCGTCACGGAAGGCCACCAGCCGGCTGATTTTCTCGTCAATCTCGACGCGGAGCCTCCGGTAGGCCGACGTGCCCTCGGTCAGCAGCCGGATGCGGTCCGCGTCGTCGGACGCCGCGTGGTACTCCTGCCGGACCTGGGCGAGACGATCCTCGTAGGCGAGGATCGTGCGGATCTCGTCCAGGTTGAAGCCGAGCAGCGTCTGCAGCTCGCGGATGCGCCGCACCCGGGCGAGGTCGGAATCCGCGTACAGCCGGTTCCCGCCCAGGGTGCGCCCGGACGGGGTGAGCAGCCCCACCTCCTGGTAATACCGCAGGGCCCRCACCGAGACGCCCAGTTCCTGCGCGGCCTGACCGATCCCGCGCAGGTCACGAGCCGCATCCTTGACCGCGCTCTTGGCCGCGCTCTTGACCGGGCTCTTGGCCGCGTCGCCGTCCCGCACCAGGCAATTGTTCCGCACGGCGCCATCGGCCCGCACGGCGCCATCGGCCCGCACGGCGCCATCGGCGGCTCTGATCATCGACGTCAGGGCCTTTCTCACGCTCGGCCTAGCCCGCGGCCTATCGCTCGGCGGCCAGGGGGCTGCTCGAAAGAGCGCTCCCGGCACCGTCCTCCATCGCCGCGATGTCGCCCGCGCCGGCCAGCCCCTCGGCCGTCTCTTCGAGCAGCGGACGGCGCACGTGCGGCCGCTGCTTCCCGCGCAGCCAGGAGAAGCCCGCGGCGACCAGGCAGGCGACGGCGGCGAAGGCGAAGGCGAGGCGCAGACCGTCACCGAACGGCCCGGAGATGAGGTTCGGGAAGAAGGTGTGCCCGGTGAGGAAGTCGGCCTTCGCCGGGTCGAGCTGCGACAGGGTGTCCGGGCCGAGCAGTCGCTCGGTGGGGTTGTACCCGAGGAACGCGGCGAACAGGCTGCCGATCGGCGGCAGGTTCGCCAGCTCGTGCGCCTTCGCCGGGGAGACGCCCTGCCCGACAAGCCCGGAGTACATGGCGTCCGGAAGGCTGGCGGCCAGCCCGAGCGCGATGATGGTGAAGAAAACACCGATGGACAGCACGCTGGCCGAGTTCTGGAACGTGTTGAGCATGYCGGCACCGGCACCGCGCTGGTTGGGCGGCAGGGTGTTCATCACGCTGCTGGTGTTCGGCCCCGCGAACAGGCCCATGGACAGGCCCATCAGCAACAGGATCAGCRCGAACCACGGATAGTCGAAGTCGATGGGAATGGCGTCGAACAGCAGGAACGCCACCGCCGTGATCACCAGTCCCAGGGTGGCGAACGGACGCGCACCGTAGCGGTCCGCGAACCGGCCGGCCAGCGGCCCCGCCACCAGGAATCCGACGGTCACCGGAATCAGGTAGATGCCGGCCCACAGCGGGGTCTTCTCGAAGCTGTAGCCATGCAGCGGCAACCAGATCCCCTGCAACCAGATAATCAACATGAACTGCAGACCACCACGGGCGAGCGCGCCGAGCAGAGCCGCGATGCTGCCCATGGTGAAGGTCCGGCTCCGGAACAGGTCCAGGCGGAACATCGGGTCGGCGGAGCGCAGCTCGATGACGACGAAGCCGATCAGCACCGCGAGACCACCGAACAGGCAGCTCAGCACGAACGGCTTGGTCCAGCCCATCGTGTGACCGCCATAGGGCTGCAGCCCGTAGACGATGCCGGTCAGGATCGCGATGAGGCCGACCGCGAACGTGATGTTGCCGGCCCAGTCGATCCGGGCCTGGGTGCGCGCCCCGTTGTCGCGCAGCTTCAGGTAGGCCCAGACCGTCCCGAAGATGCCGAACGGCACCGAGACAAGAAAGACCAGATGCCATTCGACCGGCGCCAGCAGACCGCCGATCAACAGCCCCAGAAATGATCCGACGATCGCCGCGACGCCRTTGACCCCCAGGGCGAGCCCGCGTTCGTCCTCCGGGAAGGCGTCAGTGATGATCGCGCTGGAGTTGGCGAAGAGGAAGGCACCGCCCACGCCCTGCAGCACCCGCATGATGATGATCCACCAGGCGGCTGCCGTGCCATGCATCCAGGTGACGGCGAGCAGGATCGAGAACAGMGTGAAGATCGCGAAGCCGAGGTTGTACATCCGCACCCGGCCGAACATGTCGCCGACCCGCCCCAGACTCACCACGAGCACCGAGGTGACCAGCAGGAATCCCATCAGGATCCAGAGGAAGTACGAGGTGTTCTCCGGTGCGAGCGGGTCTATCTCGATTCCCCGGAAGATATCCGGAAGGGCGATGAGAAGAATCGAACTGTTGATCGTCACCATCAGGATGCCAATGGTCGCGTTCGACAGCGCGATCCACTTGTAGTTGTCCGGACCGGGCCGGGCCAGGACCTCGTCGGCCTCAAGCGACAGGGTGCCGGCGGCGGTGTCGGAAGTCGTCACCGCACGAAGGTAGCGCCTCTATCTAACGTCAGCGGTAGATGTGACATGGTTCATAGCGGCCGGAGGCCGATATACGCCGTTGTGGGCGTCGGCTTCGCGACCGGGGATTGCCAGCCGGCCGACCGGGCGCCCCCGTCCCCGGACCAGGTAAGGGTCCGGGGCACGAACGCCGACGAATGAGGAGACGACGATGCTGCTCGCCGAGGAACTTCTCCTGCTCGCGCTCGCGGGCCCGGCCCGTCTACTCGAGGTGGTGGCACCCGAGCGCGCGTCCCGCGGGCACGCGAAGGAGCGGATCCGGACGGCGACCGACCTGACGCCGGTCGCCCCGATCGTCAAGAAGGTCATCGCGGAAGCGGAGGCAGTGGTCATAGCCGCGGCAACCAGCGTGAGCCTGGGCGTGGCGGCGTCGAGCTGACCGTGTCGCCGTTACCGTTACGAGCCGATGGTAGGTGGTGTTCACCAGTCACCCGCTACGCAGCCGGTGGTCGAGCGCGGTGTGCCGCTGGCCGTGACCGGCGGCCCGCACCGCCTGGCCGATCGCCCGGCGGGATCCCACCAGCACGACCAGCTTCTTCGCCCGGGTGACGGCCGTGTAGAGCAGATTGCGTTGCAGCATCATCCAGGCGCTGGTGGTGAGCGGGATGACGACCGCGGGGTACTCACTGCCCTGGGAGCGGTGGATCGTCACCGCGTAGGCGTGGGTCAGCTCGTCGAGCTCCCCGAAGTCGTAGTCGATGTCCTCGTCCTCGTCGGTCCGGATGGTGAGCGTCTGGTTCTCCACATCCAGCGCGGTGACCACGCCGAGAGTGCCGTTGAAGACCCCGCTCGCGCCCTTGTCGTAGTTGTTGCGCACCTGCGTAACCTTGTCGCCGACCCGGAACGTCCGGCTGCCAAAGCGCCGCTCGGCCACGTTCGGGCGGGACGGCGTCAGGGCCTCCTGCAGCAGGGTGTTCAGCGCGCCGGCCCCCGCCGGGCCGCGGTGCATCGGGGTCAGTACCTGCACGTCCCGGCGCGGATCAAGCCCGAACTTCGCCGGAATCCGCCGGGCGACCACCTCCGCGGTGATTTTCGCCGCCTCCTCCGCCTCCTCGGCGGCGAACAAGAAGAAGTCGGGCAGTCCCCGGACCAGCGGATAGTCACCACGGTTGATGCGGTGCGCGTTGGTCACCACCCCGGACTCGGTCGCCGCTCGGAAGACCTGGGTGAGCCGGACATGCGGGATCGGCGTCCCCTCGGCGAGCAGGTCGCGTAGCACCTGGCCGGCACCGACCGACGGCAGCTGGTCGACGTCGCCGACCAGCAGCAGATGCGCGCCGGGCGGAACCGCCTTGGCAAGCTTGTTCGCCAGTAGCAGGTCGACCATCGACGCCTCGTCAACGACGATCAGGTCGGCGTCGAGCGGGCGGTCCCGGTCGAAGGCGGCGTCACCGCCCGGCCGCAGCTCCAGCAGCCGGTGCACCGTCGATGCCTCGTGCCCGGTCAGCTCGGTCAGCCGCTTCGCGGCCCGGCCGGTCGGCGCGGCGAGGATCACCTTCGCCTGCCGGGCCAGTGCGAGCGTCACGATGGAGCGGACGGTGAAACTCTTGCCGCAGCCCGGTCCGCCCGTCAGCACGGCGACCCTGGACGTCAGGGCAAGCTGCACCGCATCGCGCTGGGCCGGCGCGAGCTCGACCCCGGTCCGCTCCCGCAGCCAGCCCAACGCCCGGTCCCAGTCCACCGAGGCGAAGGCGGCCAACCGGTCCGCGCCGGTATTCAGCAGGCGGCGCAACTGGCCGGCAACGGATATCTCGGCCCGGTGGAACGGCACCAGGTAGATCGCGGCCGTCGGCGTCGCCGGATCCTCGCTTGGAACCTCCTCCCGGACGACCCCGTCCTCGGCRACCAGCTCCCCCAGGCACTCGATGACGTCACCGGTGTCGACCTGGAGAATCTGCACGGCGTCGCTGATGAGCCGGGGCTCGGGCAGAAAGCAGTGGCCACCGCCGTCGGTGGCCTCGGACAGCGTGAACAGCAGGCCAGCCTTGATCCGCTGCGGACTGTCATGCGGAATCCCCACCGCCTTCGCGATGGTGTCCGCGGTGCGGAACCCGATGCCCCAGACGTCCGTGGCCAGCCGGTAGGGCTCATTGCGCACCACACCGATCGACGCGTCCCCGTACTGTTTGTAGATCCGCACCGCCAGCGAGGTGGACACACCCACCCCCTGAAGAAAGACCATCACCTCCTTGATGGCCTTCTGTTCCTCCCACGCCTCGGCGATCGCCCTRGTACGCTTCGGGCCGAGCTTCGGCACCTCGATGAGTCGTTCCGGCTCCTTTTCGATGACGTCCAGCGCCGCGACCCCGAAATGCTCGACGATGCGTTCGGCCAGGCGCGGACCGATGCCCTTGATAAGGCCCGAGCCGAGATAGCGCTGYACGCCCTGGACGGTCGCCGGCAGCACGGTCGTGTAATCCTCGACCTGGAACTGGCGGCCGTACTGCGGGTGCGAACCCCATCGCCCCCGCATCCGTAGCGACTCCCCCGGCTGCGCGCCGAGCAACGCCCCGACGACGGTCACCAGGTCACCGCCGCGCCCGGTGTCAACCCGCGCGACCGTGTAGCCGGTCTCCTCGTTGGCATAGGTGATCCGTTCCAGCACCGCATCGAGGACCGCGCCGCGGAAGGGTTCGCGTCCRATCATGGTAGCCGCCGGGACGCCGGGACGATGAGAATCACCGCTTCCTCGGGGTGGGACAAGACGATCTCCAGCTTCGGATGGGGTAGCAGGGTAACGGACCGAGCGGGGCAACGAGCAGAGCAGCCGGGCGGGCGGTGTCCGCCCCGGACCGTGTGCCCATCCTGCCCTTCGGTCGATCGCCACCGTTCCCCGGCGCGGTCCGGGGCGTCCCCTTCCGTGACCAGTACCGCGAAGTAGGTCCGCCGGCATCCCTTTCAGACACCCTCGCTAGCTCAAGGGGCGCCGCTGTTCCTCTTCAAGTGCCCGACGCAGCCGGGTGACCACGGCGTCCACGCCGGCGGAGGTGCGGAATATGACAACGGCTGWCCCGGCTTCAGCAGGTGTTTCGAGATGCTCGAGCGCCACCTCCATCGCACGGTTGAACTCCTCGCCGGGGGAGGTGGTCTCGCCTCGGAGCCAGCGTCGGAGCACATGGTTGTGGGCGGTGACGATGGCCGCGGACACCAACTCGGCACGCAGGGCGCCGTCGGGCGCGTTGCCCATCCAGTCGCGCAGGAACCTGGCGAACAGGCGCTGATACTGCCGGATGCCGGCCACCTCGCGGGCGCGCAGTGTAGGGACGGTGCTGGTCAGGCGGTAGCGGGCGCGGGCGAGCTCGCCCTCGGCGAGGTAGTGCTGCAGCACTATGCGGGCGGCCTCCGCGAGAGCGAGCCCGCGGGTCTCTGGAGCGGCGGTCGCAAGCCGGGCTTCGATGTGGCCGAGCAGCACGTCGTGCTCGGGAAAGATCACGTCCTCCTTGGACCGGTAGATCCGGAAGAACGTCGTCCGACCGACGCCCGCGCGTTGCGCGATGTCGTCGACCGTCGTGCCCTCGAAGCCACGCTCCTCGAAGAGCTCGAACGCCGCCGCGACGAGCCTGTCCTTGGCCAAGCGGGCCGGCTGCTGCTCCACGGCACCGAAATTACTTGGTGGTACGTAGTTCCACAACTATGATACTGCGTACCAACACCGTGGAGGAGGAGCCAGGTGAACGCCATCAACAAGGTCGGTATCGTCGGCTGTGGCCTGATGGGTGCCGGGATCGCCGAGGTCTGCGCCCGTGCCGGCAAGGACGTGGTCGTCGTGGAGATGACCACGCCCGCCGTGACCGCGGGACGGCAGCGCCTGGAGACATCACTGTCCCGCGCGGAGAGCCGCGGCAAGGTGGCCAGCGCCGCGGAAGTACTCGAACGCATCCAGGTCGTCGAGGACATCGAGGCCCTGGCCGACCGCGGCCTCGTGGTGGAGGCGATCGTCGAGGACGAGACCGCCAAGTCCACGCTGTTCAAGCGACTCGACGAGGTCGTCAAGGACCCGGACGCGGTGCTGGCCTCCAACACCTCCTCCATTCCGATCATGAAGCTCGCCGTGGCCACCGAACGGCCCACCCATGTCCTGGGTATCCACTTCTTCAACCCGGTCCCGGTGCTGTCCCTGGTCGAACTGGTGCCGAGCCTGCTGACCGACCCGGAGACGACCGAGCGGGCGCGGGCGTTCGTGCAGGACGATCTGGGCAAGCACGCCATCGACTGCCAGGACCGGGCGGGCTTCGTGGTCAACGCCCTGCTGATCCCGTTCGTGCTCTCGGCGATCCGGATGCTGGAGTCCGGGTTCGCCACGGCCGAGGACATCGACCAGGGACTGGTCCGTGGTGCCGCCCACCCGCAAGGACCGCTGGCGCTGGCTGACCTGATCGGGCTGGACACCACCAAGGCAGTGGCCGAGTCGCTGTACGAGGAGTTCAAGGAACCCCTCTATGCGCCGCCGCCGCTRCTGGCCCGCATGGTCGACGCCGGCCTGCTGGGTCGCAAGACCGGCCGCGGCTTCTACACCTACTGAGCGCCCTACACCTACTGAGCGCCTTAGTAACTCTTCTGCACCTACTGAGCGCCCTGGCAAGCGACCTAGTGAGCGAGGAACCCATGACCGCCACCGACTTCGACCTGTACCGACTCAGCGACGAGCACCTCGAGTTGCGCGACGCCGTGCGCACCCTGGCCTACGACAAGATCGCGCCGTACGCCGCCGACGTCGACGCCCACAGCCGGTTCCCGCAGGAGGCCTACGACGCGCTGGTGGCCTCCGACTTCCACGCGCCCCACGTCCCTGTCGAATACGACGGCGTCGGCGCCGACGCGCTCGCCACCTGCATCGTCATCGAGGAGGTCGCCCGCGTCTGCGCGTCCTCCTCGCTGATCCCCGCCGTGAACAAGCTCGGCAGCCTCCCGCTCATCCTCGGCGGCACCGACGACCTGAAACAGCGATACCTCCCACCGCTGGCCCGCGGCGAGGCCGCCTTCTCCTACGGCCTCTCCGAACGTGAGGCCGGCTCCGACACCGCTGCGATGAAGACCCGCGCCGTCCGCGACGGCGACCACTGGGTGCTCTCCGGGCAGAAGTCCTGGATCACCAACGCGGGGATCTCCGAGTACTACACCGTGCTCGCCGTCACCGACCCCGACGGCCGACGCGGCGCCAACATCAGCGCTTTCATCGTGGAGAGCTCCGACCCGGGCTTCTCCGTCGGCAGCCCGGAGAAGAAGCTGGGCATCAAGGGCTCTCCGACCCGCGAGCTGCTCTTCGACGACTGCCGAATTCCCGAGGATCGTCTCATCGGCGAGCTCGGTCACGGCCTCCGGCTGGCGCTGCGTACTCTCGACCACACTCGGGTGACCATCGGTGCACAAGCCATCGGCATCGCCCAGGGCGCACTCGACCTCGCCCTGAACTACGTCAAGGAGCGCAAGCAGTTCGGCAAGCGCATCGCGGACTTCCAGGGGATCCAGTTCATGCTTGCCGACATGGCCATGGCGCTGGAGGCCGCGCGCCAGATGGTGTATGTCGCCGCCGCCAAGTCCGAGCGGGGGGACGCCGACCTCACGTTCTTCGGCGCCGCCGCCAAGTGTCTGGCGTCGGACACCGCCATGCAGGTGACCACCGACGCCGTACAGCTACTCGGCGGCTACGGCTACACCCAGGACTTCCCCGCCGAACGGCTCATGCGGGACGCCAAGATCACCCAGATCTACGAAGGTACCAACCAGATCCAGCGCATCGTCATGGCCCGCCAGCTCCTCGCCGGCTAACTCCGCTGGCCCTACCTGGAGGGAGTTAGCAGGCTTATGGGAGTCACCGGGTCGGCTGTAGGGCAGGCTCGGTGCCGGTAGCCACCGGCGGGGTCGTGGCCGTGAGCGCAGAACCGGCCCCGCCAGGTCACCCCCGCCGAGCAGGTGCGGTCCTACGAGTTACTCACCGAGCAGTGGCTGCGCCGGACGTGAGTCGGCCGGGTTCGCACCTGTCCAGGCCTTTCTCGGCCTCCCAGGTCACCCCGGCCTTTCCCGGCCTCCCCCGGCCTCCCCCAGCCTTCTTCGATCTTCTTCGGCCCTTCTTCGACGTCGAACAGAACCAGAATTCGACTATCGGCCTGACCTCGGCGGTGGCCGCCGCCGTCCCGGTGCCGGCCACCGCCGGAAGGTGACGGCCCGCCCCGGTGTTGTAGGTGATCGCGGTCGGCGTTGACGCCTGCCGCGGACATCGCGGACATCGCGGAGGTCTCGACGCGGTGGGACAGCCGCGGCGGGACGGCCAGGGAAACGGCGAAGGGAACGGTGGTTGTGGTGCCGAAGGCTTACGTCTACAACGACCACGGCGGTCCGGAGGTGGAGGCGTTCGCTGACCTCCCGATCCCGGTGGCCGGGCCGGGTCAGCTCACGATCGCGGTACGCGCCGCCGGGGTCAACCCCGTGGACTGGAAGCTGCGGGGCGGCCTGCGGCTGCCGGCCGCCCCGCCGGCCGTGTTTCCGGTCGTGCTCGGAGTGGAGGCCTCCGGCGTGGTGACGCAGGTGGGCCCGGACGTCAACGGATTCGCCGTCGGCGACGAGGTGTTCGGCAGCGCGCCGGGCGGTGGCTACGCCGAGTACACGGTGCTGACCRCCAGGGAGAGCGCGCGCAAGCCGGCCGCGGTGTCCTTCGTGGCCGCGGCGACGCTTCCGGTCGCGGCGGCGACCGCCTACGACGGCGTGCACCAGCTGGCCCTGCCGCCCGGCGCCACCCTGCTGATCATYGGTGTGGGTGGCGGCGTGGGAGTGGCCGCCGCGCAGATCGCCCGGCATGCGGGCCTGACGGTCGTCGGCACCGCGAGCGCCGGCAAGAAGGACTTCGTCGAGGCCCTCGGCGTGGCGCACGTCGAGCCGGGCCCCGATGTCGCGGACCGGGTGCGGGCCGCCGCGTCCCGGGGGGTCGACGGAATCTACGATCTCGTCGGGGGCGAGACGCTGGACGACGTCGTCGAGGTCCTCGCGGACCGGTCGAAGCTCGTCACGGCCTTGTCTGGGGCGAGCGACCGGTACGGCGGGACGACGGTCCAGCGGGCCCGGGACAGCCGCGTGCTCGACGCGGTCGCCCAGCTGGTCGTGGACGACGCGCTGGACCCGCTCGTGACCGCGACCTTCCCGCTGGACCAGGCCCCGGCGGCGCTGCGCGCGGTGGAGAACGGCCACGCCCGCGGCAAGATCGTGATCAAGGTCGCCGCGTGACCGAGCTTGCCGTTCCCCGACAGCACGCCCCCGGGCGGCACGCCCCCGGGCGGCCGGGACCCGACCGGCCGGAGCCCGGGCGGCACGCGACCGGCCAGCATGTGCTGAACAACCCCGTCCGTTCCTCCCTCCTGGGTCCGCACGCGCATTTCGCCGAGCGGGTCGGTGACGTGCTGCGCTACCCGGTCGGCGTGTCACCGTTCGTCGCCCTGCCGGACGTGCCCGACGAGAGCACCTGGCGCAACGTCGCGGCGCTGCTCGGYCCGGGCGCGATCGCGCCGTTCACCGGCATCGACGCTTCCCCGCCGCCCGGCTGGGGGGATGCGATCTTCGACGGCGCGCAGCTCGTAGACGAGGGGGTCGACGCGCTCCCGGACGAGGAGGCCGTGCGGCTGGGGACCGCGGACGTGCCGGAGATGCTCGCGCTGGCCGAACGCACCAAACCCGGGCCGTTCCTGCCTCGCACGATCGAGCTCGGCACGTACCTCGGCATCCGGCGGGACGGCACGCTGGTGGCGATGGCCGGGGAACGGCTGCACCCGCCCGGCTGGACCGAGATCAGCGCCGTCTGCACGGACGCGGACCACCGGGGCCAGGGCCTCGCGACCCGGCTCGTCCGCGCGGTCGCCGCGGGCATCCGGGCCCGCGGGGAGACACCGTTCCTGCACGCCGCGGCGACCAACACGAACGCGATCCGGCTCTACGAGTCGCTCGGGTTCCGGCTGCGGCGTGAGGTGACGTTCCGCGCCGCGCGGATACCGGACATCGAGCCGGCCGCGTGACCACCGCCCGGCCGCGTAACCACCGTCCCGGCCGGCCGGCGAACGCCTTCCCCGCGGACCGGTGCGGACCACCGGCAGGCCATCCCCCGGTCGGACGACCCGCGCCGGCGCGACGACCGGCCCTGCCCGCGGTCGCCCCGTCCGACTACCGTCCAGAAGTGGAGGTACGTCGACTACCCAGAACGAGGGGGRTGACGCGATGACCCCGCCGAACGCGGGCGCGCCGGCGCTCGTCACCGTGGCTTCACCGACCGATCGGACCGAGCTGGCCATGCCCACGACGCAGACACCGACCCAGACCAGCGGGACCAGCATCAGGGTGGCGTTCGCCTTCGACCATGCCGGTGGCGGGGTGCTGTCCCCCGCAACCTGCCTGTGGCTGCTCGGGAACGAGCAGCTCGGCCGGGTGGCGTTCCGGGCGGATGGGGAGGTCCTCGTGCTGCCGGTGAACTACGTGATGGWCGGGGAGGCGGTGGCCTTCCGGACGGCCGTGGGCTCGAAGCTGACCGCCGCGATCGAGGAGGACGCGGTTGGTTTCGAGGTCGACGGGCGCGATCCGGCGTCCCGCAGCGGCTGGAGCGTCCTGATCAATGGGAAGGCCGTGTCCGTCACCGACCCGGGCACGCTGGCCAGGCTTGAGCAGACGGGACTCAAGCCCTGGGCGGACCGCATCGAGCATCCGCACTGGGTACGGATCCTGCCCGAGTCGATGACCGGCCGGGCCGTCATCCACTCCTGACCCGCCGGCTCGAGCGGAAACCCGCGTTTCAGCGCATCACGAGACCATCGTCGATCACCACCGACTGCCTGGTAGCGTCACCGCGCGCCGCCCGGTCGCCCACGGCGACCGAGCCGACACCATCGCCCACGTCGACCACGGTGCCGCCTAGCTCGTGTCCCAGGACGAGGGGGATCGACAGGCCGGTCAGCGGATGCGGCTCGGCGTGGAAGAGGATGGGGCCGGCGTAGTGCTCGTGCAGGTCGCTGCCACAGATCCCGTTGTGGGCGACGCGAAGTTTGACGTGCCCCGGCCGGCACCCCGGTTCGGGGACCTCCTSGACCTTGACGTCCTCGCGATCTCGGTACACGGCTGCGCGCATGATCGAGGGGGCGGCGGGCCGACGCGGGCCGGCGGGCTCGGGTCGGGTCGGGTAGCTCCGACCGGGTGGCTCCAGCCGGATGTGGCTCCGATCGGGTAACTCCGACCGGGTGGTTCCGACCGGGTGGCTCCGACCGGGTGTGACCGCGGCCGCCATGGCCAGCCTGGCCTATTCCTACCGTCCACCCGCGCAGATTCCCGTGCATCCGCGCACATCATCCGCCGCCGTCCCATCTATTAACCCAGCCGGCTCATCGGATAACTCCCGAGGCCGTTTCCGCTGCCCACCATCAACCCGCTGACGTGCGGGTTTCCGCCGACCTCCAGGAATCTCCTTCGCACCCCCTCAAACCGAGGGGGACCTTGGTGCGGCGACGTGACATGACGCACCCGAAGGAGCCCCTTTCGGGGTAGCATTCAAGACTACCCTCGAACCTTCCGACTGGGGGGAGCAGTATGTTCTCACCCATGGGAGCGACACCATTGACGACCGGCCGGGGCAAGGAGATAACCTTTTCGATGTAGCCGGCAGCGGCCATCCGACGAAGACGGACGGCCAGCCTGGAGCGGAGCCGACGTGGCGGTGTGTCCACTTCACCCGCGATCGGATCATGGAAGGCATCGCACAAAGGTGGTGTACGGCTGATCCCGGGACCGACCACCCCTTCATGAATACACCGGTACGCGCCTGATTGGCCGGGGGCGCCCAGCCGGAGGTAGCCGGGTTATCGACGTGGATAGGGAGAGGAGCATAATGGGCCCAGTGGCATCGGATTCGATCCCGATGCAGGTGCGCCTGCACCGGACGATGACCCCCRCCGGCTTTGACCACGCACCGGGACCATTCGTCGCCGATGGACAGCCGCCCGACTCTCGCACGCAGCGGGAGCGGGTCCGTTTGGCCCAGATCGAGCTACTGGAGCTGAGCGCCCAGATGACGGCCCCCCATCTCCGGCGGCAGATCCTGCACATCTACTCCCTGCTGCGCAACGAACCGGTCGTCACGCCCGGCCCGCCGAAGCCGCCGCCCTTCCGCCTCACCCTGCGGGAGATGGAGGTGCTGACCCTCGTGGCCACCGGCTGCTCCAACGTCGAGGCGGCGGAGCACCTCACGATCCGCGCCGAGACCGTGAAGACCTACATGCGCAGCATCATGCGCAAGATGGGGGTCCGTAACCGTACGGCAGCCGTGCACGCCGCCCGGCAGAGCGGCCTGCTGGACTGAACCCGACCCGTGGACCGAGGCGGCCCGTGGACCCCGGCGGCGCCGGGGCCCGCGGCTCATCCGCCTACGGACACCCCAACGCCGCCGTCAGGTCGGCGGCGTTGAGCTGGCGCAGCACGGAGCAGCAGGCGTACGCCCCGCTGCGGACCACGTGGTCGACGGCGGCCGGCGAGCTGACCGAGGACATCCTGGCGCTCAAGACGGCGGTGCACGACTCCAACGGCTCGTTCCAGCAGACCGAGCAGGCCATCACCAGGACGTTCACGGTCTGAGGCACGGGGCCCCACCCCGCGCGCCCGGCCAGCCGGCCACTATCGCCGGGCAGACGATGCGCGAGGGTGGCGGCATGGACCCGGCCGGACGGCTCACCAGCCGAGGAGATCATCCGGCTGGTCGCGGAGGTAGCGGGCCATCGCGTCCTCGTGCTCGCGGCACAGCATGGCGGCGGTGTCGGCATCGCCRTCCCGCACCGCCTCCGCGATCCACCGACACTGCTCCCAGGCCAGGGCGACGCTGTCGGGGTCGAGCAGGAACGGCCGCGAGGTCGGATACCGCGACAGCGAACCGAGCACGTCCTCGAAGAGCTGAAGGGTGGGGCTGYGGGCGATCTCGGCGAGCAGCACGCCCCACTGCGCCCGGGCCYGGGCGTGGTCGCGGGCGTCCCCACCGGCGTCGGCGTCAACGAAGGTCAGCAGCCGACCCCGCTCGGCCGGATCCGGATTGAGCGCGGCGAGCCGGGCGCACTCTGTGGTGATGAGGGCGTGGGTCGCGCTGAGGTCGGCGAACGAGGCCCGACGGGTGCGCAGGAAGACCGACGCCATGTGGGCGACCCCGGCCGCGTCCGGCCGCTGTCCGTACAGACCGCCGTGATGACCCCGGCGGACGGTGAGGATCCCCTCGGCCTGCAACAGCCGCACCGCCTGACGCAGCGACGGCCGGYTGACGCCGAGCCGGGCCAGCAGCTCGTTCTCCTGGCCAAGGTACAGGTCGCCGTCCTGCCGGCTGAGAATCTCCTCCCGCAGGACATGGGCGACCGCCGTCGCTGTGCTCACCGCGGCCACCCGTTTCATGCGTCCCTCCTCCCGAGCGTCCCTCCTCCCGAACGTGACGCCTCCCGAGACATGACGCGAACAACATCATACTTTCAGGTACCTGTGAGTTTCAGGTACCGAAGGCAACACCGTCGGCGAGATCGACGCCGACAGCGGGACGAGCGGGAGCGAACGCCGGCGTACAGGGCGCCACGAGGCCCAAGGGGCGGAGTACGGGGCGGACCTGCGGGGTGACGCACGATGTGCGGACCCGCCGGAAGCGGTGCTGCGCGGCCGGGCCCGATCGTATGATTGTTCAATGAATGAGATGCCTATCTCATATTATGAGACACCCAGCTGGGATCCCGGGACCTACGACGGGGAGCGCCGCCGGCTCGTCCCCTCCTTCGACCTGCTGTACGGATCGGTCGGCGACCTGGTGGCACGCCAGGGTGGCGCCCGACCGGCGGTGCTCGACCTCGGCGCGGGCACCGGTCTGCTGGCCGCCGCGGTCGTCGCGGCCGTCCCCGACGTCCGGTTGCACCTGTTCGACCGCGCCGCGCCGATGCTGGCCAAGGCCCAGGCGCGGCTGTCCGGCGGCCCGGTCGAGGCCGTCACCGTCGCGGACCTCGCATCCGCCCTGCCTCCCGGCCCGTTCAACGCGGTCGTCTCGGCGCTGGCCATCCACCACCTCGACGACCCCGGCAAGCGCGACCTGTTCCGCCGGGTGCGCGACGTCCTGCGGCCGGGTGGGCTGTTCGTCAACCTCGAGCAGGTCAACGGCCCAACCGCCGCCCTGACCCGGCAGTACGAGGACATGCACGAACGGCAGGCCCGGGCGGCGGGTTCGGACGACGCCGAGTGGGAGGCCGCGTTGCGGCGGATGTCCTTCGATCGGTGCGCGCCGCTCGCCGACCAGCTCGACTGGCTGGCCGACGCCGGATTCGCGCCGGTCGACTGYGTCGTCAAGCACGGCAGGTTCGCGGTCTATGCCGGCTGGCGCCCCTGAATCCGTCCACGGCCCACCCCGTCGCCCGGCGGGGCACCAGCCGGTGAGCCTCACATCAGCTGCCGGGCGACGTCCGTCCGCACACCTGCCAGGGCGGTGTAGGCCGTGCCGCCCGGACATTCGGTGGCCATCCAGTCGCGGTGCCCGCTGACGGCCGGGACGGTACGACGCCTGCCACTCACCGGATTGACGTAGTGGACGGTGCCGAGCGGGTCGAGATGATGCGCTCCGGTCAACGCGAGCAGCACCAGGACGAGCGTGCGACGGGCGGCGGCGGTGGGGATGCGCGTCCGCAGGTCACCGAGCAGCGCGACGCCGACGTTGCCGGCGTTGAAGTCCGCCACATGCGCGCCCGTCACCACGTAGCCGTCCTCCCGGTGGCCGGGAACGCTGTCCGTTCCCGACCACCGGCCCTCGTAGAGCGTGCCCGCCTCGTCGATGAGGAGGTGGTACCCGATGTCCGACCATCCCCGCTCGACCGTGTGGAAGTGGTAGATCGCCCGCACGGTGGCGGCGGGGTTCGGATCGTCGTTGGGCGTCACCGTGTGATGAACCGTGACCACCTGGCCCGGGTGGTACGTCGGTTTCCAACCGCTGCCGGACGAGGGGGACAGCCGTAGCGACTCGTCCGCGCCCCACGCGGCCCGGGGCAGGTAGCGCAGGTCAAGCGTCGCCGGCAGCCGGACGGGGGCGACCGGCGCGGCGGGGACCGCCGACACCCCGGACGCGGTCGCGACCCGGGGCGGCGGCGACGACCTGGGCGCGGCGAAGAGCCCCGGCGACCAGGCGGCGCGGGAAGCCGAAGGCGCGGAAAGGGCGGCGCGGGAAGCCGAGATCGCGGAAAGGGCGGCATAGGCGGACACAATGGGGGCCGTCAACCGCTGCAACGGCCCCGACGTCGTGTTCAGGGCGGTGGACGTCACGGACGTCGCGCCGGGTGGCAACCACAGTTCGTAGCCGGTCGCGCGGTGCGCGGCGACCAGCACGGCGGCGCTCCTCCCCCCGGCCGGCGAATCGTCCCGCTCCGCCGGACAGCCGACCGCCAGCGGCCGCCATGCGTCGAACCCACCCCCCGGCTGGCGCAGCCGGATCTCGGCGCCCCGAGAAACGGCACCGCCGGCATCGGCGGTCCCGGCGGTCCCCGTGCCGGCACCCCCGGAACCGGCCCTGCCATCCGCCGCGCGATCGTTCCCGTCACGTGTCCATCGGACCGCCACGTAACCGATGTCGAAATCCGACGTCGCGGGCCCCGCTCCCCTCGTCACGGCGGCCAGGGTCCGGGGCACGAGCACGACACGCGTCCCCGGCGCCGAGAGGGCCCGCGCTTCCGCACCGGGTCGGGCCCCCGCGTCCGCTGGCCCGGCCGGGCCAGCGGACGCGCTGCTCGGCGCGGCGGCGAGCAGCGCCTCCGCCCCTCCACCCAGACCGGCACCGGCGAGACCGAGAATTCCGCGCCGGGACAGACCGGGCTCACGGCGACGCCGACGAAACGGGTCAGCGGCATGGGACATGAGGCGTCCTTCGGGTCGTCATGGTCGAGACATTGGCACGCTACGGTAGCCGATGCCTCACTCTTTGCATCAAGGCGCCAAGAGATCCACCACGGGCCACGAGCTACCCGGCGGCAACGGGGACGGGAATACGTCCCGGCATCGAGGGAAGGTCCATAAGCATCCGCTCGGGAGGACCTGAGCATCCGTTCGGGAGGAGGAGTGCCATGGTCGGGAAGAAGCCGCGGACCGACAAGACCGACAAGAAGGCGCAGGCCGACGAGATGCGGGACGACGTTCCGTCCACCATCACCCGCTCCGACGATCAGGCCATCCGCACCTGGAAGAAGACCCACGACTCGGCGGTGGAAACCTACGGTGAGGGTGCGCGTGCCCACCGTGCGGCCTTTGCCGCGCTCAAGCACACCCACGAGAAGGTGGGGGACCGTTGGYGGCCGAAGAGTCGGCCCGGTCCCTCCGACGATCAGGCCGCCAAGCCGACGCCCGCCTCCCGGCACAGCGGGCCGACCGCCGAGGGCGTGGAYGCGAACGCCTCGCTGACACACCTGCGCGCRCTCGCCCGTGAGCTCGACATCCCCGGCCGCTCGACGATGTCGAGGGACGATCTCGTCGATGCGATCAAGAAGGCCAACCGCAGGCGGACCGCGCAAGCCCGCGGCGGCGGGTAGGAGTCGTCAGCTCCCGAGGCTACCGGCCAAGGCCGAGATTGGCGTTTACTACCTAATGCGTACTACCTATGCGCTTTCGACGCGGATGTCGTCGAGTGCGAAACCCCGGATACCCATCATGGCCGGTAAGGGCCCACCGTCCGCGCGCCGCCGCGGGCGCAGGTAGTAGTGCCAGGTCGGGGCCGGCCCGACCGGCGGCCGGGCCCCTCGGGTAGGTTCTCCCCGCCCCCGCCGATAAATGATCTTCGTCGTCATGCGGTTGCCGGGGTCGGAGTGTCCCCCGGGGTCGGGGGGTCCCCCGGGCCCCGGGTCCCCCGCGTGCGAGGCCRCTTCGTCGCCGCCCTCCCGCAGGCTGAACCGCGCGTGCAGACGGCGCAGCGGCTCGGGAGCCCACCAGTTGTAGTCGCCCGCCAGGGCCATGAACGCCGGGACGAGGATCGCTCGAACGAGGGTCACGTCGAGCACGATCGACACGGTCAGCCCGATACCCACCAATTTGATCATGCTGATGTCCGACGCGGACAGCGCAACCATGACCACGATGAGAGCGAGCGCCACACTCGTGATCAGTGGACCGGTCGTCCCCAGCCCACGGGCGACGGAATCGCGGTTGTCTCCCGTCCGCAGGTACTCCTCGCGGATGCGGGCGAGCAGGAAGATCTCGTAGTCCATGCTGAGCCCGAACGCGATGAAGAACATCAGGACCGGGCTGGTCATCTCCAGCGTGCCCGACACCTGGAAGTCGCCGACCAGACCGGTCAGGTGTCCGTCCTGAAAGACGAACGCCAGCAGCCCGACGGTKGCAGCGAGGTTCAGCGTGTTGAGGAACATCGCCTTCAGCGGAAGGAGCACGCTGCCGGTGAACAGGAACAGCAGGATGAAGGTCGCCGTCATCACGACGGCGAAGGCCGGCGGCAGACTCCGCTTGATGGAATGCGAGGTGTCGAGGAAGTGCGGCGCGAGTCCGCCGATGAGGACGCCGAACGGCGCCGGTGCCGCCCGCAGCCTCCGCACCAGGTCCTTCGCCGACTCGGACAGCGGAGACCTGTCGGTCTGCCACACCGACAGCCAGGCGCCGCGGTGCGTTCCGACGTACCTCATCGCAGTCTTCGGCACCACACCGACCCGCTCGCCCCGCAGGAAGCTGCCGGTGACGGTGTCGATGCGGGCAACGCCCGGCAGCGCGGACAGGCGGGTCGCGTAGTCGGTCAGCTTCTCGGCGCTCCCCGGGTCCCGCGCGTCCACTCCGKGCACCACGATCGGAATCTGGCAGGACAGGCAGACGACGAAGTCCTCCCGCATCGCGTCGTTGACGACGTGAGCCTCCGCGGTCGCCGGCAGGACCGTGTCGTCGGCCAGCGCGAGGTCGAGGTGGCGCAGCGGGGCGGCACACAGCACCAACACGAAGATCGCGACCCCACCGAAGAACACCGGGTGGCGCATGACCCGCCGCGCCAGCGCCGACCAGCCGCGGCCAGCCGCCGAGGCCCCCACGCGGTGGCCACCGGACCGCCGGCGACCCGAGGGGCGTGACCCCGAGCGTCTCAGGGAGCGTCTCAGGCGCGACAACGCCAGCCGGACGTTGCCGCGCTCGATGCGGTCACCGAGCACCATCAGCGCCGCGGGCAGCACGAGCAGTGCGGCCACCTCCGATGCGACGACGAYGATGATGCCGGCGAAGGCGAACGAACGCAGGTAATAGATCGGGAAGACCAGCGCGGCCGTCAGGGACAGCGCCACCGTCACCCCGGAGAAGAACACCGTGYGCCCGGCGGTCTCCAGCGTCCGGCGCAGCGCCGCCGCCGGGAGCAGCCCGCGGTCCCGTTCGTCCCGAAAACGTCGCAAGATGAACAGGCTGTAATCGACCGCGAGACCGAATCCGAGGGCAGTCGTCAGGTTCACCGAGAAGACCGACACGTCGGTGAGCGTGGCCRCCAGCCGCAGCAGCGCGAGACTCGACACCACCGACACCACGCCGACCAGGACCGGAAGCAGGGCGGCCAGGACCGTGCCGAAGGCGTAGAGCAGCACGAGGAACACCAGCGGAGCGGAGATCTGCTCACCGTGCGCCAGGTCGACACGGCTGCGCTCGGTCACATCACGCATGACCGCGGGCGCCCCGCCGAACCGGACCTGGACCCCCGGACCATCGTGGGCGTACCGGTCGTGCAGGGCGTTCAGGCGGTGCTGGATGCGGTCCTCGGAACCGGTGAGCCGGAACACGATCAGGGCCGACCGGCCGTCCTTCGCACGCAGCAGCGGGCTCGCCTCGTTGGGCCCGCCCGGCCAGTACGACAGCACCGAGGTCACCCCCGGCTCCGCGGCGATCCGCCCGGTGAGCTCCCGGCCCAGGCGGGCGGCGATCGGCCCGTCGATACCCGGGGCCGACGTCAGCATGATGGCGACGTCGGGGGGCGCGTCCGGGAACTCCTCGTCGAGCAGCCRCTCAGCCCGCGTCGACGGATCGCCCGGTGCGTAGAAACCACCGGTGGCGAGCTGGTCGTAGATTCCGGCATTCCACGGCAGCAGCACGACCACCAGCAGGCAGGCGGCGGCGAGTACCCTTCCCCGGTACACGACGGCCGCGTCAGCCACCATCGTGAACAGCGAACGGGGTGGTGCGCCGGTGGAGCCCGCCGACGCGGGGCCGCGGTCGGCCCAGCCCTCGTCCCGTCCGTGCGACCCCTCGTCCCGTCCGTGCGACCCCTCGTCCCGTCCGTGCGACAACGCGGCATACGTCACCCGATCGGGTCGGGATTCGCGCTGCTGCGCCGGATCAGCGAACGACGGCATGACGCTCCTTCGAGGATCTCCCGTGCCGATGGATCTCGTAACGGCCGGACGGTGGCCGCCAGCGACCACACGTCCGGGCATGGAGCACCGCATGGAGCACTGCGAGGAAGTCCCGAGCTTCCGCCTCGAAAGTAGACCCGCCTGGGGTCCCGGTTCCGAACTACCCTCGCCCGGAGGCAGAAGTGTAGCGGGAACCCGGCCACGATCGATATTCGGCCGCCGAAAGCAGGGCAACTGGAAGAATCTTCGAGGATAGGCTGCCGCCGCGGCGTAGGAGGAGTGGGCGGGAATGCCGGGAACAATCCCAAAGGTAGTAGGGCAATGCCTCAGGTCCAGCCTGAGCCTCGGCTCGCCGGCCGGGCGGCCCCGCCACTCCTGCCCGMACAACGTGAAAACGCCGCTATGGCACCGATGGCAGGCCACATCGACCCGCGGTCGAGATCCTCGTACACCGGCGCCGGGAATATACGGCGGGGTCGAATGGCCGTGACTGCCAGACCGGCAGCCACGGCCACACCCCCGGCAGGGGTCCGGTGCGGACCCCTGAGATCAGGGCAGCATTCCCATCTGGCGCGCGGCGTGTACCGCGGCCGTCCGGTTACGGACACCGAGCTTGCGCATGATGCTGCGCAGGTACGCCTTCACCGTCTCGGGCGAGACCGTCAGCCGGCGGGCCGTCTCGACGTTGGACAATCCCAACGAGACCTGGGCAAGCACCTCCAACTCGCGCGGGGTCAGCGTCAGCCGTCCGACCGTCTTCGTTTCCTCGGCGAGCAGCCCGCGCAGCAGCTCGGACACCCCGCCGATGCGACCACGCAGAAACGGATCGGCGACATGCTCGGTGACCTCCTGAAGCTCCCGATAGGCCAGCCGCAGGCTCTCCCGGGGCAGACCCGGCATCCGCGGAAACGGGACGGCCCCCGGCACCCCGCCCTGGATCGGCACCTGCACCCGCCCCTCGACCGGCACCCCGCCCTGAACGGGCACCCGCCCCTCGACCGGCACCCGCCCCTCGACCGGCACCCCGCCCTGAACGGGCACCCGCCCCTCGACCGGCACCCCGCCCTGAACGGGCACCCGCCCCTCGACCGGCACCCGCCCCTCGACCGGCACCCGCCCCTGGACCGGTACCCGCCCCTGGACCGGTACCGACGGCACTCTCGACCGCGGCCCCCCACTGACGAGACCGAGTTCGCGCTCCATCAACCGGGCCACCGCCATGRCCGCGTGAATAGCCGACTCATCGAATGACAGATCCGGTTCGACAGCGGCGTACAGTACCGCGGCCACCGCGCCGTCCTCGCACACCGGCACCGCCATGATCGCACCGAGACCGGTGTCGTCGATCTCCGCGGMGGTGGATCGCAGCGCTCTTCGCGCGGCAGCTCRATCGTTGATGACGACCGGCCGGCAATGCTTGACGACCTGACCACCGATGCCCATCCCGGACGGGATCTCGACACCGATCAGCCCGGCCGGCCCCGGCCCGTCCACGTTGGTGATGGTCAGGGTGCGGGAATGGAGTGCGACCATTCCCCCGAAAGTAATGTGTGCACCCGATGAGGCCCGCAGGCGCACGAGCGCCCGAGGCAGAACAGTTTGCATACGGCTAGGAATAGCCAGTGTAAGAGTCATGAGCATCCCCTTCCCCAACCTGCCCAGACGTCGCGAATCCTAGCACCGGCTTTACAATAAGCACAAACAAATACCGACGAAACGGACTTTACATATCTGCATGAGAGTCGGGGGCCGCGGGCGCGTAGTGGACTCCGTGGCTTCATCGCCACCACCCACCAGGTTCCGGCAACGTACCAGGAAAGTGTCAGGAATGTATCGGGGAGYGCACGGCGAGCAGGTCCGTTCGGGCCATGACACGCAGCCGGGCTAACCCGGCGAGGAGCTGAAGTTCGGCGACCGAACGGGGAGAGCTGTCGAGCAGCGCCGGTGACATGACCAGCGCCGCCGCCACCTGGGCCCGGGAGATCGCGACGTTGAGYCGGTTGCGGGAGAGCAGGAAGTCCAGCCCCCGCGGCGCCTGGGCCGAGCTGGACGTGGTGAGCGAGGTGATGACGACGGCTGCCTCCTGGC
The DNA here is from genome assembly GCF_001756285.1 of Frankia sp. CgMI4. NCBI lineage: Bacteria > Bacillati > Actinomycetota > Actinomycetes > Frankiales > Frankiaceae > Frankia > Frankia sp. CgMI4. The sequence continues at coordinate 5,992 of NZ_MAQZ01000003.1, read as the reverse complement.
CCTGGAAACGGTCCACCGTCCCGACCCGCACCCCGGGCAGGCCCGCCTTGCCCAGCGCGTGCTCGACCGCCCGCACCTGCCGGTTGTAGGGGGCGACGACGAGCAGGTCACTGCCGAGGAGCGGGCGCGGGGGCCCGCCGTCGACGAGGGTACGACCGAGCAGGTGGCGAACGATGTCACGGATCACGGCCACCTCCTCGTCCGACCGGGTGCCGTTGTCGTGATGCTCGACGTCGTGCAGGTACAGCCCGGCCGGCACACCCGCCACGGCGCGCGTCCCGGCCACCGGATGYGCGTGCAGCAGCCCCCGGTACGCCAGCGCCGACACCGGCGCGCACACGGCCGGGTGCAGCCGGCGGGTCCGGTCGAGGAAGTAGCCGAACTCGGGCGGGATCACCTCGGCGTCGCCGAGCAGATGCGACAGCGCCGATGCGTCCGCGCCGTCCGGATGGATGCCGGCCACCACCTGCGGCAGTTGCTGCGGATCGCCGAGGAGCACGAGGTTGCGGGCCGCGCCAGCCACCGCGAGGGTGTCCGCGAGCGCGAACTGCCCCGCCTCGTCGATGATCAGAACGTCGAAGGGGTCACCACGCAGCACCGGGTTCGCGAACGCCCAGGCGGTGTCCCCGACCAGGTGGCCCTCGGGGTGCTCCCGGCGCCACGCCGCGAGTGCCCGCAGATCCCGCGGACCATCCCAGGGCGGGAACATGCCCGAAGCCGCCGAAGCCGGCCTCGCCCCGGACCGCTGTTTCTTCGCGGCGGGCACCGCGGGGCGCCAGGCGGGCACGGCGTCCGCGGCCCGGGCGTCCGCGGCCCGGGCGTCCGCGGCCCGGGTATCCGCGGGCTTCGGGTCCGCCGGCGGCTGGCCGGTCGCGGCGAGCATCGCGTTCTCGATCGCCTTGTGACTGGTCGAGCAGACCCCGACCGTGCGCCCCTGCTCGACGAGATGGCGGATGAGCCTGCCGGCGAGGTAGGTCTTGCCCGCCCCCGGCGGCCCCTGCACGGCCAGGTAGGAGCCGTCGAGCATGCTCACCGCGGCGAGCACGGCGGCGATCTGGTCTCCGTCGTGCTCGCCGGGCGCCGGCAGGTCGTCCCGGCCGACCAGCCGCGGGGGGCGACGTCGCAGCAGGTCCAACGCGGGGTCCGCGGGCAGGTCCGGCAGGGCGTCGGCGGTCCGGCGGGCGAGGCCGCGGATCGCCGCCGGCTTGGGTTCCGGACGCACCGGCGATCCGGGCAGCACGGCGAGGGGCGGCCTGCGGGCCACGCCGTCGGGGGCGACGCTCTCCCGCAGCAGCAGCGTGTGCGGCTCGGCTCGCTCGACGACCGCGTCGGTGGTGGCGCCCTCGGCCCCGGGCGGTCCCGGGTAGAGCAGCCGCACCGCCTCGCCGCGGTCGAAGGGATGCGGACGGTCCGGATCGACGCGGGCCTGCAGCAGTCGACGACTCCGCCGCCGTCGCCCGGCCGGTTCGACCCAGTCCTCGACAACGGTCCAGCTCACCGGGACCGCGCAGTCGTCGGCCGATTCCAGCGTGGCGCGATCGGCGGTCAGCGCCGCGAAGTACGACCACCAGGCGGGCTTGTTCTCACGCCGGTGGTATCCGACGGCCGCGGCGAGCAGGGCGCGCGCCCGCTCGTCTCCCGTCCAGTCGGCCGGATCGTCGGGAAGGCCCGCGACGAGGGTGTCGACGAGCGCGTCGTCGGCGGCGTCGACGAGCGCGTCGTCGGCGGCGTCGGCAGCGGTGTCAACGGCGGCAGCGGTGTCGATCCGCGGCGTGCCGCCGTCGGCCCCCCGCAGGCCCAGTAGCCAGCGGTGCAGTCGGTGGGTCGACACGCAGTCGATCCGGTTGTAGTCGGCGATCTGAGCGAGGACGCGGTCGGCCGCGGCGAGCTCCCCGGCGGCGCGGTGTGCCAGGAAGCTCTCGTACGCCACGATGCTGTCGGTGGCGTTCTTCACCTCGGCCTGTCGGGCACCGGGCAGGAACAGCGGTTCGAGGTATTTGATCGAGTAGGACGGCTGGGAGATCCGCAGGCTGCGCCGGACCACGGCGTAGAGATCCACCAGCCGGTGCCCGGCGAGCAGATCGTCTACCTGCCGTTCCCGCGTGCCGTGTCGCGCGGCCAGCCGGCGCAACGCGTTCGGCTCGTAGGGCGCGTAATGGTAGATGTGCGCGCCGGGGTGCGCGCGCAACCGCTCCGTCGCCCAGTCGACGAAACGCTCGAACGCCTGCCGCTCCCCCGCCCGATCGTGTGCCCAGAACGCCCGGAAGAGCTCGCCGTCCGCGAGGGTGACCGCGCCGAACAGGTACTCCAGACCGGCGGCGTCCAGCGCGTACGGATCGCCCTCCATATCGAAGTAGATGTCACCGGGATCGGGCACCGGAAGGGCCGCGAGACCCTCCGGGCCGGTCATCCGGACGGTCACCGTCCCGACCGGGTCGTCCGCGGTACGCGTCGCATCCTGCCCGGCCTGCAGTTCCGCCTGAAGACGCAGTCCCGCGAACGTCGCCGGGGACATCGTCGCGGGCCGCTGGTCGTCGCGGGCCGCGGCGAGCTCCTCCACCGCGGTGATGCCGGCCGCGCGCAGCACCTGTCGCTGGTCGCCGCGCAGCCCGGCGACCAGCGACAGGTCGCGGGCCTCCGCCCGGCCGCGCGCGCAGTGCGCGCTGAACGCGCAGGTGGCGCAGGCCGACCGGGGCTCGGCCCAGGACGGTTCGGGAACCGCGGGGGCAGCCGCCAGCCGATCGGCGAGACGGCTGCGCGCGTGCCCGACCATCGGCACGACATCGTCGACCCGGAACGTGCGCACGACCCCGACCCCGACCCCGACCCCGAGCGCGGGCTCTGGCTCTGGCTCTGGCTCTGGAGCGGTGGCCCGCTGCGCGGGATGCAGCAGATGCATGAACCGCGGAACGGGTACGCCCACCGACGGTAAGGCCGCCGCGTAGGCGGCGAGCTGCAGCACGGCTCCCGGACTGGCGTGCCGGGCGAGCTTGGCGTCGTAGGGCTCGTAACGGCCCGCGACCGCGGGCCCGGTCGATGCGCCGGCGACCGGGTCGAGATGCGCCGCGATGAGGAAGTCGGGGCGCCCCTGGAACGCGCCGTCGAACAGCGCCCCCTGGTAGACGACGGGAACCCCGGCGGCCAACGCCTGGCGGGTCCGCTCGTGGGCCTGGGCCAGGGCGGCGAGCGTGGGGGCGGGCCGCTCGATCGCCACGACCCCGTCCGCGCCAAAACACCGGCGCAGATGCTCCAGCCAGCGTCGTTCGTGCGCCTCGCCGTGCCGCACGGCAGTGGTGTCCGCGGGGGTCAGGCGCACCCGGTCGATCCGGCGCGGCCCGTTCTCCGACGTCTCCCCGGTCACCAGCCCGGCGGCGAGCGCGTGCGCAAGCCCGACGCGATGCCCACACTCGACGACGTCGACAAGATCACTGGCGGAAACCACCCAGCGGTCCTCGAACCTGTGCACGACACCATCCCCATCTGGGCCATCCCGTTTCCATCCGGGCCATCCCGTTCGGTCCCGTGCCAATCCTCTCCCGATCCGGGTTCACGGTCCGGACCAACCCGGCCGGGCGTGCCCCGAAGGACTGAAGGTGGCCGGTGAGGGCGGCGACACCAGCCGGGCGTTGGGTACGCGCCCTGTCCGTCGCGCGGGACACCGAGGTGACGACGGCCATCGGCTGGGGCGTGCGGTCGGCCGCCGGGCCCGTGCCCGGCTCTACACGTGGACCCGTAACCACGAGCAGGCGAGAACTGCCCGGCACACCGCACGGTCGCGAGCGGTGAGCCACGCATGTACCAGCGTGGACGGAGCGGGACACAGTGCTCGTCCAGCGACAGCACAATCTTCAACCGATCGATTGTTAAGATCATAAGGATCGGGAATCCTGGGACTCCGCCTCCTCACGGACCAGAGCCCATGCAACCTAACCAAGGATGACATCACGATTGYGAACCGTACATGATTGCTACGCAAAAGCTTCAAATGCCCCAAAATTCCCAGCAAGCTAGCTGAGATCAAGATCGATAAAAGGGCTTGGCACCCAGTTAGGGAGATYTACGTCACACGCCCCCAGGCGACGCGCGACGCGCATCGACACCAATCCGGGAGTAGCGTACGTAAACATGATGGTTGACGATATGCCTCGGGAGCTCACTTCGGATCTTCATGATCTCACCGACCGGAGAAAAAGGATCAAGAAGATGACCGGAGCGCGGTCGGTGGTCGGTTCGTTGGGGTCGACGAATGAAAAGATCATCTTTGGCACCCCCAGGGGTCCGATCCCTTCCCCGCCCCGAACGCTGATCGACGGCGCCACCCTCCGGTATGTCACCGTCGGTCACGAGCAGGGTGCCGGGCCCGCAGCCGCGGGCGCCGTGATGGTCACCGGACAGCCGCTAGCTCCCAACGAAGATTTCATCTGTGCGGCTCGATGGAGCGCTACGCATACCACTCCAATGGTTAAAAGTYGAACTCTTCGACATCACAAACCGGGAAGGTAATCACGTGACACCCAGCTGGTTCTCGACCGATACTCCTGTACGTCTCGGAGTTGGCGTGTATGACGGCCCGTCCGCACGGCTGGCCGACAAGCACAACCCCGACTTCGTCTGGGTGAGCAGTTTCTGTGTGTCCGCCGCGCTGGGGGGCCTTCCCGATCTCGGGCTAATAGATTCCTCCGAGATGGCCAGTGTGGTACGGACCGTGGCGARGACGACGCGTCATCCGGTGGTTGTGGACATGGAATCCGGGTACGGAGGCCCGCGCAAGGTAGACCTGGCGGCGCGGACAATCTCCCAGGCCGGCGCGAGCGCGGTGTGCATCGAGGACAACACGCTGGACAAGTGGTCGATCCTGTACCCCGGTGAGCGGGACCTGGCCAGCGTGGAAGAACAGGAGAAATGCCTCCGCGCCACGCGCCGCGGGCTGGAGCCCAGCTGTTTCTTGATCGCCCGAACCGAAGCGTTGGTGGYCGGGCACGGCGTGGCCGAGGCCTTGAACCGCGCGAACCGCTAWGTGGATGCCGGCGCGGACGCGGTGTTTGTGCAAGCCACGCGACCCGACGGGGGCGAGGAACTTCTGGAATTCGGCCGGGGATGGGATCGGCGCACGCCGGTGTTCGTCGCACCAACCTGCTATCCAGCGCTCGGTGCCGAGGAGTACGCCAGGTCCGGTATCACACACTGGATCTTCGCGAACCAGCCCCTCCGATCTGTTGGGCGATGGAAGACACCGCCCAACAGATCGGAGAAGCTAGGACCGGCCCCGCTCCACAACTGGACGATCAGATCGCATCGGTGTCAGAGATCGGAGACCTCGTGAATGCGTACCCTCCCAGCCGCGATGATTCTCGCCGTGCTCGCCGCCGTTTTGAGCCTGACCGGCGCGGTCCTGGTCCACAAGGGGTGATCGTGCCGGATGTTGCCAACTGGGTTTTCCTYGAAGTCCTCAGGGGGGCCGAGGCGGTGCTGCGGGGGGCCGGACTGGACCTGTTGCTTTACAACCTCGGGGACGACTCGGGCCTCTTCGATGCGCTGTCACTGTGTGAGCGAGTCGATGCGGCGCTCGTCCTGTGTCCACCTCTCACTCCGGTCACTCCGACGGAGATCGAAATCCTGGGCTTCCTTCTTAAAGAACCAGTTGTTCTGGTCGGCGCGAGCGTGCCCGGTTTCCCCAGCGTGCGGGTCGATGACGTCGGCGGTGCCCGTACGGCGGTGCAGCACCTGATCAATCTGGGTCATCGGCGGATCGGGCTGATCTCGGGTGAGGCGRCCGGGGACGGATCAGATAATCGCGAGACGGCGCTTTCCACCGCTTCCGCGGATCGGCGGCGCGGGTATCGCGAGGCTCTCGCGGCTGCCGGTATCGAATGTGACCCGGGGTTGGAGGCGGTCGGGGGTTTTACCTGGCTGGGAGGCGAGCGGGCCATGGCTGAGCTGCTCTCGGTCGAGTCGCCGCCCACGGCGGTGTTCGTCGCGGACGACGAGATGG